>JBILCF010000212.1:0-4118 GCA_044353325.1 Chitinophagaceae bacterium
CTTGAATGTGGCCATATTCGTATGGCAGTTTACGATGCCCGAGCGCGAGCAATATCAGTTTGTGTATACTTACGGCACTATACCTATCGAAATCATACACTTTCAAGATTGGTTTACCTTGCTTACAAATATTTTTCTACATGGTGGTTGGTTTCATCTTTTAGGCAATATGTTGTTTCTATGGGTGTTTGCCGACAATATCGAAGCTACATTGGGCTACAGCAAATTTATACTCTTTTACCTTGCAGGTGGTATATTGGCCTCGCTCACCCATATTGTACTCAATCCCATGAGCGAAATACCTTGCGTAGGTGCTTCGGGTGCTATAGCGGCATGCTTGGGTGCTTACTTGGTTATGTTTCCCAGTTCCAAAATCAAGGTCTTGTTTATCTTCATTCTCACATCCTTTCGTGTGCCAGCTATTTTCTTTTTAGGCTTTTGGATTATCCAACAGTTTACAGCTGGCATAGGTGCTATCCAAGCTTCCACCGCCCAAACCGATGGTGTAGCCTATTGGGCACATATTGGAGGATTTGTATTTGGCGTCGTAGTCGGATTAATGTATCGTAGCAAAGCCAAAGAATTGGTAGCGACAGCATAGGGAGAAAGGGCATGTTTTAATTAAGAAATACCTGATGTTTTTGTAAAGTGTTTGAATGATATTTTGGAGCTGAACTTTATCAATTTATTTAGCTACTTCGTGCTACTTTGTGCGCATGGCGCACTGAAGTATCACGGCTAATTTTCAGGGACATTTTCTTTATTGAGCTGATTAAATGCAAATGCAACCAATAAGCGTACAAAATTTCTAAGCACTGTCTTGTCCTAAAATAGGTTTACACTAAAAAGTGTAAAAATATGGAAAACAAGGAGAAAATTATTTATAGTAAGAAGCGCTACAGCGAGGATTTGAAAAAATTAATATGCAAAGAGCATATTGAATTAGGTACTGGAATAAATGCACTGAAACGCAAGTATAATTTAAGTAGCCATTCTTTAATTCATTTTTGGCTTCGAGAATTAGGATATATTAGTTCAGAATTAATAAAAGAGAAAAAAACGCATTATATTGGAGTCGAGAATTTCAATATAATGCAAGAGGATAAACCTAAAATTACCGAAGGCGATTTGAACATTGATCATGCAACTGTTTTACAATTAAAAAAAGAGCTTGAAGAAGCTAAATTATTAGCCGAGGCTTATAGACGAATGATAGAAATAGCTGAAACGGATTTAAAGATTCCGATAAGAAAAAAGTACAATACCAAGTAATCCATGAGCTAAAGGACAAATACCGAAAAGTAAGCCTATCAAGGATTTGTCGATTATTTGGTTTGACTAGACAAGCATATTATCAACATTATATGAATTTAGAAGATATGACTATTGAGCATGATTTAATCATCAAAGAGGTGTTAACCATTCGAAAGAAACATAAAGCAATGGGAACAAGAAAACTTTTTGAATTATTACAACCTTTTGTAATGGAGCATCAAATCAAAATAGGTAGAGATAGGCTCTTTGATTTGTTAAGTCAACATCAATTGTTAGTCAAAAAAAGAAAGCGAAGAATAGCTACAACCATGAGTTATCATCGTTTTCATAAATATCCAAACTTGATTAGAGAACTTGTACTCTCAAGGCCAAATCAACTATGGGTAAGCGATATTACTTATTGGAAATTGCATGAAAAACACGCCTACATCAGCTTAATTACCGATGCTTATTCTCATAAAATAGTAGGTTATCAAGTAGCAGAAACATTAGAGGCAGTAGAAAGCATACAGGCACTGCAAATGGCATTCTCTGCCCTTGGAGGGGCAGAGAATGCCATTTGCCTTCGCTTACCCACCACAGTGACCGAGGTGTTCAATACTGTAGTTTTGACTATGTGAAATTATTAAATGAAAGGCATGTGAAAATTAGCATGACTGAAAACGGCGATCCTTTAGAAAATGCAATAGCAGAAAGGGTTAATGGCATTCTCAAAAGCGAATATTTAGAGTATTATGATGTCAATAATATGGATGAAGCTAAAGAGTTATTAAAAGATGTTATAGCTTTATATAATAACGAAAGACCTCATATGAGCATAGGAAATCTAACACCAAATCAAGTACATCATTCAACTAAAACTATAAAAACAGAAAAATTATGGAAGAATTATTATCAAAAGAAAACTACTTTTGTCAACCAAGAGCAGGACTATAGAAAAACTGTAAACTTATATTAGGATTAAACAATAAACTGTAAACTAATTTCAGGACGAGACAATAAACTGTAAACTAATTTCAGGACGAGACAATAAACTGTAAACTAATTTCAGGACGAGACACTATTTCGTGGCTTGGTAATAATATCCATTCAACGAATATACAATTTTTCTTGTAAAAAAGAACGGTTTTCGAGGACACAAACCATGGAGATAAATCTTTTTGCTTTTTTAATAAAAAAGAAAGAGATGCGATATAACCACACGCTCATAGATTACTTCGCATAGCCTCGCAATGACGTTGGAAAGATTAATTTCGTTTTAAAACGAGCGTCACTGCGAGGCTATGCGAAGCAGTCTGTATAACTAAACAGCCTTTATATTTCAGTTTATTTTTTATACTCAGCATTGTTCCTATTCAACAACCACTTTCACCACCCTCGCTCTTCGTAATGTTCGGCTTAGCATCATTCAGAAGGATAGATAAAAGGTTCTCAGAAGCTTAACAGCATAAATCCCTGTATTAACTCTGCCAAATAAAGAAGATGTCGATGATGGATAGCCTTGCTGTAAGCAAGCGCCGTGCGCTGCTAGCAGCAAGATGTAGTCAAATAGCATTGAATAGCTAGGCTCCAAAATATCTCGATTTACGTCGCATAGAAAATCGTGAAGATGAAATAGCTGGTTTTGGTTTAACTTTAATGTATGAAAAGTCTGTTGTTGAAAATTGTGGTGGCGAGTGCAGTCACTTTGGTATTGGGTATTGCAAGTGGGTTTAGTACCGTAGATTCGATTACGACTTGGTATCAATATTTGAATAAGCCTTCGTTTAATCCACCCAATTATTTGTTTGGTCCTGTATGGACTGTCTTGTATGTGATGATGGGCGTTGCTTTTGCACTTGTGTGGCATTCGCAAGATAGTCGCAAGCGCCAATCCATGTGGGTATTTGGGTTTCAGTTTGTGTTGAATTTGGCTTGGTCGTTTTTGTTTTTCAACTTGCATCAGACAGGTTGGGCATTGGTTGAAATCATTGTATTGTGGTTGTCTATTGCTTGGACCATACGCTTGTTTTATCCTATAAAGCCTTTGGCAGCTTACTTATTGGTGCCGTATTTGGCTTGGGTTAGTTTTGCGTCTGTGTTAAACGGCGCTATTTGGTATTTGAATTAGTCTTTGCATTCCTTGTTCATAAGTTTCGTTTATCGCATATCATAAGGCAGGATTGGGCGGTCTTGGTTTTTGTCGTATTTTCGTCATCTAAATTTTTTCATGTGCATTACATAAAATGTTTGAGTTTGATAGGGCTTCTGATCTGTATACAACAATTGGCTTATGGTCAGCAATTAAATGATATACTGATGGGCAAATCGAATCTGAATGAAATCAGAACATTGGCCGATGAGTATTTTGCTGAAAAAGGCAAAGGCTTAGATCCTAAACTAAAGTTTGAAGACAATGAATATGTCAAATACAGACGTATAGAACATTATCTCAAACACCGTGTGATGCCCGATGGGAGCTTCCCGGATATGACCAAGCAATATGAAATATACAAGTCGTTGCAACAAACTGGCATGTCCAAAAAGACACGTGCAGGCAATTGGCGCTCTATATCTCAAACTACTTCTACAAGTGGCTACAATGGTATGGGGCGTTTGGCCGCAGTAGCGTTTCATCCTACCGATACAAATATTATATATGTCGGTGCCGACAAAGGCGGTATATGGCGTACAACTACAGGTGGTAACAATTGGACCCCTCTTGGTGATCAGCTTCCGTATTGTAGTGTAGGTAATATTGTAGTTGATAAAGTAAATCCTTCCATTTTGTATATCACTGTTGGCTTAAAAGACGGATGGTGGCACTATGGTTTGGGTGTATATAAGTCTACAAACGGAGGACA
>JBILCF010000081.1:0-12059 GCA_044353325.1 Chitinophagaceae bacterium
GTGCAGATTCCTAATCCTGTAATTGGGCAGACCTACTACTGGAAGGCCTATGCCGTCAACAGCGCCGGTATAGCCTATGGTCAGGAAGAAAGTATGACGACTGGAAGCATTTATGCAGGCACCTGGTTGGGCACCTACAGTGGAAATGATAATGGCACTTTTGTGTTCAATGTAGACTACAGTGGCAATATTACCGGTAGCTTCACATCGAATATCTACGGTGGCCCCCTGCCCGCCAGCGGTGTTGTGGATGCCTTCGGTAATTTCTCCGGCACAACCTCGTCCGGTAGCAGCTTCCAAGGGGGCATGACGGTGAACGGCAATACTGGAAATGCCACCGGCAGTTGGGCTCATCCATCACTCGGTTCCGGTCCTTTGCAGGGAACCAAGTAAAGGCATCATTCTGGCCACTAAACCGGTTGAACAACAGCGGGTGTATTACTGGCCAAATACGTGACAGGCTTCAGAAGCAGGTCATCCACCTCCGATCACTCTATGGTTGTGAAGATTTTATCCATCAATTGCAAAAGTCTCAATCATCGCGTAGGCTTGTGTTTCTTTGGGGAGCCGTGCAGAAGCAACTGTCTGCATGGGAAGAATGACCCATCTCTCCAAAGGCTGTGCCTTTGGGGTTATTATGTTCTTGACAGGCTTTGCCTCGTCATGTAGTAGGTTTAGATAAAATCAATCTCTAATATCCCTTTCCCTGTTAAGTAATTACTGGCAATACTGTAAAAATAATGCCTTGCTTTTGAAACATGTCCAGCACGTACAGGATTTTCATGTATATAATTAAGTTTTGAATATAACATTTCTTGACTTAAGATTTCTTCAGGATAATTATCCTGAATCCATATTTGAAAAGTGTCATTATTGCTATTACGATTATCATAATATTTAAATTGGCGAATCATCCAATGTCGTCTACTTTCAATATCTGATTCGATGACAATAGGCATTGCACGATGAGTATGTGCTTTGAAATCTCTTATAAAATCACTGAGTTTGAAGGGTTCTTTGGTACTAGCAATTAAATGAATATGGTTACTCATTATAACAAATTCATTTAATTTAAGACCTTTATTTAGTTTGCTATATTCGAAACTTTGAATAATAATATCTCGATAGACCTTGCGTGTAAATAAATCAATCCATTCGCAAATAGTAAAAGTTAAAAAATGGGAAGCAAATTGATCTCTTATGACGTATCCATCTCTAAACGTAGTAGGCGTATTCATAGTTGTAAAAATAGAAGAATAGTTTGAAAAACTATTTTTTTCAATTAGAGGGAGACTAGGCAAAGCCTGTAAAGAAGATAGTTACCCCAAAGGCGCAGCCTTTGGAGAGGGGTAGCCTTTGGAGAGGGGTAGAAATGGGTATGAAGAACGTTTCTTTATTTCTTAACAAGAATATCTAATACCTTTTGCTTTTTCCCCTTTACAGTTATTATGCCTTTTTTGTATAGTTTATTTAAGTGTATTCCAAACTTATCAATACCTGTTCTTGGCGGTGGTAAAACATTGTTTAGACTATCTAATCGAAATCTATTTGTTTTTTCATGTAAGATTGAGGAGTCTTTTTCTAAACTCCATGTACCTGTAAGTATGTTGCCACAAGTTGCATATGTAAATGTAGAATCTGCTTTGATATCGAGTGTAATTCCAGCACTAAAATATATTTTTTTGAAACCATTCTTCACTACATGTTTTATAGTTTCTAGCTTTCCAATTCGGTATGATTCATAGTGCCCAATAATAGAAATTTGTTTTGAATTAGTGCATGATGCAAAACTCAAAATTATAAGAGCAAGAATATGAATTGATGCATATGTCATTTTGTAAATGTAATTTAAAAAAGCTCAATAATGTTCCTCCGCCAAAACGGTGCCAACGCCACTGCTGTCGAAGAATGTATCTCCCTTTGACCCCATAAAAAAACTGACTCTTTGGAAGTCAGCTTTTGATTTATTTTCGATGTAAAGACCTTCTTATTTTGCGTAAAGTTCTGTGTACAATACAAGTCCAGCTTGAGAGGGTTGGATATTGACTTTTTTTCTGTAACCACTGAAGTTGATGCGATGTATAAAGTTATATTTTACAACTGAACCGCCAATTTCTTGTACGTGCTGTTAGCATTAGATATTCTTTCTGTCAACTGTCTGTATACACCATTCCATAATTCAATTCTTTGTTTTAATGAATTTATAACTGCGTCTTCTGCTTCCTTCCAATATTGTTCGTTGTCTTTACAAAGATTGGCTGTCATTTGTATTGCAAGATGACTATGGTGGTCTCCATCAACTTCAATATGCCTTTCGATATAGTATTTAAAAATAGAAATGTCGTCAGGAAATTTCTTGTGCATTTCATTTATTATTGAGATGAACATTCCTGGTATCAGGTCTTCACGCCCAAAAGTAAAAATAGCTGATTGCAAATAGTCTTTACCGCTTTCAATGACTTTGAAAGTAAAGTCAACAAAATTTTTTACTTCCTTGGGAGTTTCTGATGCTAAATAAGCTGAGTCAAAGTCGCCAGTATTTTTTAATACTTGTGTAAAAGCTTCAATTTTAGAAGTGTCTGATCCGCATTGTTTCATAGCATCTAAATATAATTCAAAATGACTTTTTCTTATGCCATTTAGGTCTATGTCCGACTCTTCACCTACAACAATTTCATTAATAAGAAATCTTGTGTCTGCTGTTCCTTTAGGAAACCAAGGAACAGAAGTGCAAGTCAAGTTGCTTTGTAGAGTTTTTAACAAAGACATAAAGTCCCAAACAGCGTATACGTGAAATTGCATAAAAACTTTTAAGTCGTCTATGTCTTTAATAGCTGAATAAACTTTATGATTAATAATCTCTTTTCTTAATGGTTCAATTGTCTTTTTAATTTTTTCAATTTGAGTTGTCATTATTTTCTTGTTTTTGTTACTAGATTAACTTTTTAAATATACGAATGTTTGAATTTCAATGCTTTTATTGAGGTCAAGCACAATTAATGCTGACGTTTTGCGCATAGGCCTATTGAGGGCGTTCAAAGGTACTTCGCTGAAATTAAGAACCCAAATATCAGATGAGAAACTTCGACCAAACAGCTAAATCGCCCGCATTAGTCTTATGCACTGTTGGCGGTTCGTGCAATTCCGTTTCCTAAATATATCAACTCGTTACAATTCTAACTTAATCTTATATCTTCATCATTTCCGTTCCATTCAAGTGTCTTTAATTAATGTCAAGCGCTTTTTAACCTTTATTTGTATATTGAAAAAAATGTCAAACTATAGTGTACCAAATTGTTAGGGCAGAATTTCATCAAAGTTAGTTAATTGATGTTGTGAATAATTGTGTTGTAAATCTATTAGCTTGTCAGATACCTGAAAGAGTGACTTTGGGTTTTGGTAGCCTAGTGACTGGTGTAGTCGTTCTTGATTGTAAAAGTCAAAATAACCTACTAAACCCTTGTACAAACTTACTCCATCTTCGTAATTGTTCAGATAAATATTTTCATATTTTACTGTTCGCCATAGCCGTTCTATAAACATATTGTCGATAGCTCTGCCCTTTCCATCCATACTGATCAGTATGTCATTGCTTTTTAGGTTCTGTGTGAATACGTCTGATGTGAATTGTGTTCCTTGGTCTGTATTAAAGGTTTGAGGTTTGTCATACCAACCTATGGCTTCATTCACCACCTCGGTACACCATTCAGCCGTCATGGTATTGCTCACACTCCAGTTCACCACATAACGGGTATGCAAATCGATAATGGCACATAGATACATAAATCCACGTTTCATATGTACATACGTAATATGCATAGCCCATACTTGATTCTGACGGTCTATTTGTAAGCCCTTAAGCAAATAGGGATGCTTTTTATGTTCCTTATTAGACAGGCTTGTATTAGGCGCACGATAAATCGTATGCCAGCCCATCAAACCCATTAACCGTATTACACGCTTTCGATTTACGGAATACCCTTGCTCCACAAGCCAGGCACTCATGCGACGAATACCATAAAAAGGTGTTCGCATATATTGCTCGTCCATCAGGCGCATTTGCTGTATATTCTCCTCACTTTCGGTAACTGGCTTGTAATACAAACCACTTCGATGGATGTTTAATAAACGACATTGGGTCGTCTTACTCAAACTCACCGTTTTAGATTCTATCATCAGCCTACGTTCTTTTACAGGCTTGCTCATAATCTTTTTTTTAAAAGTCATTCTCTACTTTTAGCTTGCCTATTTGTGCATACAGCTTCTCTAATTGCTTTTCCATATCCATTGAGTTGTCTTGTTTCGGTTTGCCAAATACAATAGACGACTTTTCCAATAATTCCTTCTTCCAGTTACTAATTTGAACTCGGTGAACTTCATACTTTTTGGCAAGTTCTTCTAAACTGTTTTTCTCTTTTAAGGCTTCAAGTGCAATTTTTGCCTTGAACTCGGACGATAATTTTCGTCTCACTTTTTGTGTATTCATGATAGTTAAATTTAAGATGTTTTTTTTAATTAAATCACCTGTCTTGAATTTGGGGTGCACCATAATTAGAGTCATCAATACTTGTAAATCCAGTTTCAATTTTTGTATCCGTAAGATAAATATAACTATTCTTTTGTCTACAATAAGCTATTTGAATATTGTTATCATTTAAGGTCTTCAGAATAGCATACAAGCAACTTACTGATATATCCAATTTGATTGATAGTTCATTTGGATTGCCGGTTTTAGCTGAGTTAACTAAGCTATGCAATTGCTGATATAATAGAATACTTGTACTTAAATTCATATCGTGTTATTTATGTGTTTCAATCAATTTTATGAAATTAGCATTAAAACAAGTAGGTTGAAAAGTAGGGTTTCAAAACAAATATAAAATATTAGAGCAATACGCAAAAAAAATTAAGGTTAAAATGTATACGAAATGCTTGCTTTTGTAAACGACAACAAGACTTGCGTATCGTTATCAAACGGACTGATTAGAAAAAATAATGTAGAAGCAATAAGGCTTATGCCTGTCATCCAGATCCAATTGCGTATAGAACTATTTTTTAACCCAGATTACGCATTAGAAATGCTTAAACGACTAAGAGCTTGTATTTATGTATTTTTGATAAGTACAAAACAAGCTCTAAGTCGGGGTAAACCCAACTAACACACTATCCTTTGCCTTCGTCAAAGTCTATTGCGTAATTTGGGTTTAATCTACGATCTTGAATAGCTATCGCAAATGCATAGCCAATTATCGGTCCCATGAGAGGAGAAATAAGCATGGCCCCTATAACGGCTGATGTAGAATCGGTATTGAGCCCAATACATGCAATGACCATTGCAAATCCTAAAACCCATAAATTAAATCCGGAGAATTCAGCAGCTGAAGTAATTTCTTGATAAGTTTCTGTTTCGTTTTCCTCATGTTTAAGGGTGAACGAACTTTTTATTATCTTTTTAAATTGTTGTAGTGTTGTCATTCCAATTCAAATGTAAAGTTGAATACATAAGAATTCAAAAATACACTAAAATATTTAGTACATTAAAATGACATCTCCTTTGATTTCATGCGCTTTTCCATTGGGCGAAATGAATTTGCAATGATAATAATAGGTACCCATATCGCATACATTGCCTTTCCAACGACCATCCCAACCGAAGTAAGGATCTTTACTTTGATAGACTATTTGTCCATATCGATTTGCAATTATAAATGAAAAATCTTTTACATCGCTCAGGTTCATATTAACTAATAAAGGTTTAAATTCATCATTGTTTAAATCGCCATTGGGCGTAAATGCGTTTGGAAATAACACACGCTCATCTTTGATGATATCACCACAACGAGTTATGGAATCTTTACATTCATCTAAGGTTTCTGCGACAAGTTTATAGCAGTAATTCCCAGCTTCAGACTCTGTGACAGTAGGGTTTGTCGAGTTTGAAAATAATACATTATTTCCCTTGTACCATTTGTAATAATTCGCTCCAGTTGATTTGTTGGTTAAATTAAATGTTGGATTTTGAATTAATATTATGTTTGGTGTAAGTTCAAAATCTGCATGGGGAGAAGCTCCCACAAGAATCGTAACTATGAGTGTATCATAACTTGGACAAACGCCCAAACTATAACCTGTCAATGTATATGTAGTTGTTGTTGATGGTGAGAAATCAATTGCTGTTTGGCCAGTATTAATACTTGCGCCAATGGTTGGAGATATGATTAAATTGTCGTGCGTTGCTATAGGATGGGATATCGTTTCTCCTGCACAAACTATGGTGTCTGTCAATGGGGTAAAAGTGAAACCTTGCAAGCCAACAGACAAAGTAAATGTTATAGTGTCAAATTCCGGACACTGACCATCAGAAGCTCCAATAATGGTGTAGGTAGTGGTTGTATTCGGAGCAAAAATAAGTAAAGTAGAATCTGTATTAAATGTCACTCCATTTGTAGGGTTCATTTGTAAAAAACCATGCTTTGGAATGTTTAAATGAGCAGTATCGCCAAAGCATAAAACTGTTTTAGTGGGAGGCGTTAAAACGAATGGAGTTCCTCGATTTAACATAGAATCATATATCCTAGCAAACACACCATCACTTGATGCTGCTGAGACAAGAGTGGTATTTCCGTATTGCACTGTTTGTCTAAAATAACCTGCCATATACACTTGGTGTCCTTTTCCTTTAGCAACTGCATTTGCTCTGTCGTCATCTCCAAGTCCTCCGGCTGTAATAGCCCAAGTCCATTTGCCTTCCGGTGTAATACGAGCCATGAAACTTTGAACGCCTTCGCCATTAATGGGCGTTACGATATCGTTGCCAAATTTCGCCCCTTCGTTGATATCACCTACAAGGTAAACGTTGCATTTATCGTCGGCCCAAACATCGTTGCCTCTTTCGCCTCCAAAGTCACTTCCAGCGCGCTTGCCCCAAATCGGTTTACCTGTTTGAGCATCTACTTTAAATAAAAATGCATCACGTTTGTCGTAATTTTTTACAATGACTGTATCCATAATTAATGAATCTCTGTGTTCACCTGTAAAATAGATATGACCATTTTTGTCGGAACAAATACCATTTGCCCAATCATCCTTATCACTTCCTGCTTTTGAGACCCATTGAAAAACACCATTACTATCGTATTTAAGCAAAAAGACATCATAACCTCCCAGTGTAGTTAATGTCTGAGGACCAAACTGCCGCGTACTATCAAAACCGCCAGTGACATATATGCCATCCTTTTCATCTACACACAATGCAATATCACGTTCTATATATTTACCAGCTGCAGCATCCCAGGGTAACTTGCCAAAAGTTTTTGCCCATTGCGGTACACCTGCTGCATTGAATTTGGCTAGCCAATAGCAGTGTTTGTGCTGACTGGTGTTTGGATTTGTGGCAGTAACCGCATTGCCTCCGCAATAGAGTGTAACTGTAGTCATGAATCCAGTAACATAGATATTTCCTACCTTATCCATAGCCACATCAAAACCCTGATCATCTCTATAATTACCACCACTTGGGGTTACATCATCTCCACATACATAAGTGCCCCACATGTAGTTGCCATTAGGATCAAATTTGGCAATAAAACACTGATCACTATTACCCCAAGCTGAGCCATCAATAGCATTGGGTGGAAATGAAAATCCTACACCTTCCCAATAAGTACCCGTTATGACACTATAACCTGCACTATCCACATCCATTCCCAATACTCGATCATCGTAATATCCACCGCCCGCTTTTGCCCAATAACAATATCCAGTACTGTCTAGTTTGGCTATAAAAGCTTCTTTGCTCGTTGAGTTGTAAGCATAATTGAGCACTAAGTTGTTTGTACCGATGGTCAATGAAGTACTAAAATAGCCAGCTATATAAATGTATCCTAGTCCATCTGTTTTTATAGATGTGATTTTATCGCTTTTAACATTGCCTATTCGTTGAGCCCATTCAATATTTTGGGCAAGTGAAGCATTGGAAAAATATCCTAGAACTAATAAAAAAAGTAACAATTTCTTCATCATAGGGTAACAGTTGTATTGTAAAGACATCGTAAAATACACTATGGGTTTGGATTTTTTCCAAAAATCGTTTGTGAAAAAGGTTAATTTAATAAATTAACTTGTAAAATGGTCCTGTTTTTTGTCGATTGAATAGGTTTTTGATTCAATTTAAGACAAATTTCCATCAAACTTCAATGTATGAATCTATTCAATTAGAGTAATTTTACTCAAAGTATTGAGTAATTTTAGTTTTTAGGAATAGATATTGATCATTTTTTAATTCGTTCAAGAATTCAAGTTCTTTTTTCCACAATACTTTTAATTCATAGCTGTATTTATTACCTTTGCAACTCAACAGTCATAAGTCTGTGTTTTTCTCACGCTCCCGATTTTAATCGGGATAAAAAAAAAATGCCTAAAGACAACTCAATTAAGTCCGTACTCATTATTGGTTCAGGACCCATTATCATAGGACAAGCCTGCGAATTTGATTATAGTGGCACCCAAGCTGCTCGATCCCTGCGCGAAGAAGGAATCAGAGTAACGCTTATCAATTCTAATCCTGCAACCATTATGACCGATCCTATGATGGCAGATAGAGTGTATTTGTTGCCTTTAAATGTAACAAGCATTGAGCAGATTTTACAAGAAAATGAAATCGATGCAGTGCTACCGACAATGGGTGGACAAACTGCCTTAAACTTAGCTAAAGAAGCAGAGGAATTAGGTATTTGGGAACAATACAATGTACGATTAATCGGTGTTGACATCAAAGCCATTGACAAAGCAGAAGATAGAGAGCAATTTAGACAATGGATGATTAAACTTGGTGTAAAAGTAGCTAAAGCAAAAACGGCTAACTCGTTTTTAGAAGGTAAAGAGTTTGCACAAGAAATGGGGTTTCCATTAGTTATACGTCCTTCATTTACACTAGGCGGAACCGGTGGAGGCTTTGTGCATGCACCTAGCGATTTGGATGAGGCACTTAATCGTGGATTACAAGCATCGCCAATCCATGAAGTGTTGGTAGAACAAGCTGTACTTGGATGGAAAGAATTTGAACTTGAATTGCTTCGAGATAGTGCGGATAATGTCTGTATTATATGTACAGTTGAAAATTTTGACCCAATGGGCGTTCATACTGGAGATTCTATAACGGTTGCGCCGGCTATGACCTTGAGCGATACCGCATTTCAATTGATGCGCAATACCGCCATCATGATGATGCGCGACCTAGGCAATTTTGCAGGTGGTTGTAATGTACAGTTTGCAATGAATCCGGATACAGAAGAAATAATAGCCATTGAAATCAACCCACGTGTAAGTCGATCATCGGCATTGGCAAGTAAAGCAACAGGATATCCTATTGCCAAAGTAGCTGCAAAGCTGGCTATAGGCTATCGCTTAGATGAATTGAACAATCAAATTACAGGTAATACGTCTGCATTTTTTGAACCTACGTTAGATTATGTCATAGTCAAAATACCACGTTGGAATTTTGATAAGTTTAAAGGTGCCAAAGACACCTTAGGTTTGCAAATGAAATCTGTAGGCGAGGTGATGGCTATTGGCCGAAGCTTTACTGAGGCAGTTCAGAAAGCATGTCAAAGTTTGGAAAACAATGCGATTGGCTTGGGTTATTATGGCAAAAACTTAATGAAGACTGATGATATTTTGGAAAGTTTGAAAACGCCAAAATGGGATCGAATATTTAGAATAAAAGATGCATTGATGGCTGGTGTGAGTGTGAATTCTATTTCAAAAGCTAGTCATGGTATAGATAAATGGTTTCTGAATGAAATCAAAAAACTGTGTGATATAGAAAAAGAAATTGCAAAATATAAGTTGGATACATTACCTACTGATTTATTGCAAACTGCAAAGACGAACGGTTTTGGCGATGAGCAAATTTGCAGAATCATGAATGATGGTACCGAAGATGAATTGTATGAAAAACGAAAATCATTGGGCATTACTCGTGTGTTTAAAATGGTTGATACCTGTGCTGGAGAGTTTGAAGCTGTGACGCCTTATTTTTATTCGACATTTGAGACGAAATCAATAGAACACGGATAGAATGGATCGAACGGATTTGCACAGATTTTATCAGTGTGAATTTTTCTAATCTATAAAATCAGTGGTCAAAAAAATAAAAATGAATTCAGAAGTCATACATAATAAAATATACGAAATAAGAGGGCATAAAGTAATGCTTGATTATGAAATTGCTGAAATGTTTGAGGTGCTTACTAAAGCATTAAATCAAGCAGTAAAACGAAATATAGAGCGTTTTCCTGAAGATTTTATGTTTCAATTGACTGAAAAAGAATGGGAAATGATGCGGTCACAATTTGTGACCGCATCAGAAGGGAACTCGTCACAAATTGTGACCATTTCAGAAAGTTCAGTTCTAAGGTCAAAGAATGTGACCTTAGACGAAGATGTTTTGAAGTCACAATTTGTGACATCAAAAAGTATGCGGTCACAAATTGCGACCGCATCAAAAAAACGAAATATTTCAGCGTTACCTTATGCTTTCACTGAACATGGTGTTACCATGTTAGCGTCTGTTTTACGAAGTGAAAAAGCGGTGAAAGTCAGTATTGCAGTTGTTAGAGCATTTATTTCATTGAAAGAATATATAGCGGACAGAAAAAATATTTCAAAACAAATCAATTCAATTAAAGACGAATTATCTGAACGAATTGATGAACAAGATGTACAAATCATAGAAATATATCAAGTTTTGGACAAACTCATTCAAGAAAAAGAAGAACAAAAACCTGTAGAAAGAGAAGCCATAGGCTTCAAAACAAAATCTAAAAAGAAAACCCCCTAAAATTTATCTAATCTGTAAAATCAGTGTTCCATATTATGACAAAATTAATTCACAACGAAAGTATCGTTACGGACAAAAAGAAAATTATCGTTTTAGGTTCAGGGCCTAATAGAATTGGTCAAGGCATTGAGTTTGACTATTGTTGTGTGCATGGTTTGCTTGCCATTAAAGAATGTGGTTATGAAGCCATCATGATTAATTGTAATCCTGAAACAGTTAGTACCGATTTTGATATGGCTGATAAGCTCTATTTTGAACCGGTAAATTGGGAGCATATTTATGAAATTATTGACCATGAGAAACCAGCAGGTGTTATTGTTCAATTGGGTGGACAAACTGCCTTGAAAATTTCTAAAAAATTACATGAAAAAAATATTCCTATTATTGGAACAAGTTTCGATAACATGGATATTGCTGAAGATAGAGGTCGTTTTAGTGATTTACTGAAAGAGCTAGAGATACCATATCCTGAATATGGCGCTGCTGTGAATGTTGATGAAGCCGTCGCCGTAGCCAACAAAGTAGGCTATCCGGTTTTAGTCCGACCAAGTTACGTAATCGGTGGGCAACGTATGAAAATAGTCATCAATGATGAAGAATTAGAAAAAGCAGTTGTAAGTATTTTAAAACATATTCCTGACAATAAAATTCTCATTGACCACTTTTTAGATCGTTGTCAAGAGGCTGAGGTAGATGCTATTTATGATGGGGAGCAACTTCATGTGATGGGTGTGATGGAGCATATAGAACCTGCAGGAATTCATAGTGGTGATAGCCATGCTATGTTGCCTTGTTTTAATCTTACGCCATTGTTGGTTACGACCATGGAACATTATGCATTGAAAATAGCAAAGGCACTGAATATAAAAGGGTTGATAAATATTCAATTTGCTATAAAAGACAATACGGTGTATGTGATAGAGGCAAATCCGCGTGCATCAAGAACGACGCCATTTATAGCCAAAGCATATCAAATTCCTTATTTAAATATTGCTACCAAAATCATGTTGGGTGAAAATAAATTATCAGATTTTACCTATGAGAAAAAGCTAACTGGATTTGCTATTAAAGAACCTGTATTCTCCTTCGATAAATTTCCTGGTGTAAGCAAAGAACTTGGTCCAGAAATGAAGTCCACAGGTGAAGCTATTCGTTTTATTAAAGATTTACGAGATCCTTATTTTAGACAATTGTACAAAGACAGAAGTATGTATTTGAG
>JBILCF010000001.1:0-71803 GCA_044353325.1 Chitinophagaceae bacterium
CCTATATAAATTTCGGATCCCTTCGAGGTCACATACATTTAAATGGCATTAATAATTAATAAATAGGATATTTCACAAAACGATGCTTATTGAAAGACTTATGCTAAACTAAATATATGCTTTTTTGCTAAACTCAAAAACCTGAAACCATTTTGTAATTAGCATTCTGTTATACCCAATGAAAACGAACCGTTTTTAAAACATTTTCGCCCAAACTTAAAAATACAGGACAAGTCATAGCAGCTTTTTCCAATACTAATTTTTCTTTATCTGTATAAATTATTCCTTCAGGGAAATGAAAATCAACCTTGATTTCGCCAATACGTCGAAGCGGATCTGCTACCATGATTTTTTCAATACCGACTTTTGTATCGATCAATTCAATGTTGTGTGTACGCGCGGCTAAGCCCATTATACTGAGCATACACGAACCTAAAGCCGTTGCAACAAGGTCTGTTGGGCTAAATCGTTCACCTTTACCTTGATTATCTTTGGGTGCATCGGTTTCGATAATCGTATGGCTTTGGAGATGTTCTGCTTCGGTACGTAAATCCCCTTTATAGATAATTTGTGCAGTCATGCTAATTTTTTCGTAAATTTACATTAGTTTTGATATTCCTTGAAAAACCTTATCACCATATTTGTTTTTTTGTGCCTTACAGTATCATCGTCCTTGTTTGCGCAAGTGAATAAATCGATGATTCGAACGGACTCGGTGCGTTCTACAAACAAACTTCGGTTGGACTCTGTACGAGCTGTCAATGCAGCTAAGCGTGATTCTACTGAACAAGCTAGAGAAGAATTGAGCCAAAAAAGACAATTGGATTTAGAAGAACAAAAAGCAAAACTTGAAGCTTCTCGCAAACGAAGAATTGCCCCAATAACACAAGAAATGTCTTCAGGGTTTAGAATGAATAGCGATGGATGGTCTTTTATAGTTCAACGCGGTTTTATCAAAACTGAAGATGCAGAAAAGCCACATACCAATTTTATTTATTTTGATTTATCTGAAAAGAAACATCCCAAAGAAAGCAATACCTTAAATGAGAACTTTTCAATCGTAAATCCGGGTGAAGTCAAACCTGTTGGTTACAAATATGGTAAAATCAACAACTTCTATCAACTCAAGATTGGCTATGGCAGTTCAAAACCAATTTCAGGCAAATTGGATAGTAAGAGCATTACCATCAATTGGAATTATGCTGCTGGTTTATCCTTGGGATTGTTAAAACCTTACTATCTCGATTTATTGGTTCCGGAAGGCAATGTGTTTATTAGAAAGTTTGATAAATACACTGAAGCCAACAGAGAATATTTTTTGGACTTAAATAATCAAGGTACTATTGTTGGAGGTAGTGATTTTACAAAAGGGATTAGCGAAACTAAATTAAAACCAGGTCTTGCTTTGCGTTCAGGACTTTACTTTGATTATGCCGCTCGACGCAAATCTTTTTTAGGCGTTGAAATAGGCGCAAGCGCTGAACTTTATCCTAGTGTCATTCCAATAATGATTAACACTAAAAACTCATCCTATTTTTTCAACATTTATGCCGACTTCCGATTTGGCAGACGATGGGAATAAAAAAGGTCTAATTACATAACTTAAACTATAAGTTTAAAGATGTGTCTTTTACAACTTACTAAATCTGAGTCAGCTCAGCGTAAGGTATGTATACTGGCCGGTGTGATTAGAAAAGTCAACAACAAATAGATTTTAATTGAAGATGCAGGTCATGCACCTATAGGTTTGAAACACGAAATACGCGAACCTAATTCAAAAAGCATTGAAGTCTTGTTTGATAAAAAATACAGCAAAGTATTGACCTGTACTGTAAGGGGATATGAGACATATGCAACCAACGGATTTTCGTTTGGGGCTTCTTGTGGCTTAGAAAAACTCATCATCAATCATACTTGTAGAGGTGTAGAATCTACAAACAGTCAGTTAGGCATAGCTGGTAGTAATATTTGGATTAGCGTAATGATGTTTGACTAAGCATTCCAAGCCAATATACCACCTTGCAAATTTTTGGTATTGGTAAATCCCATTTGTTCCATAACCATACAAGCTTGTAAGCTGCGCATACCACTTCTGCAATGCACGATGACTTCTTGGTTTTTCCAGTCTTCAATTTCGTCAAGTTCTCCGTTTACGACTTTACCCAGAGGAATCAATTTTGCACCCATATTCGTTTCAGCATATTCTGCTGGTTCACGAACATCAAGTATATTGAGCTTTTCGCCAGCTTGTATTCTTTTGCGCAATTCTTCTACAGTAATAATTTGCATGTTAGTTTTGTTTTATAAATTTTAGATTGGTTTGATATCCGTTTATCGTTTTCAAATCAAGAAAATAAATACCTGGCACAAGATCTCTGACTGATATTTTCTTCTGGTTCTTGAACAATTGTTGTATTGTATGACCAAACATATCAAACAATTTGCCTGAGGCTATTGCTTCTGAAGTTTGTATGTTTAAAATATCATTTGCAGGATTTGGATATAAACTTACTATTGACTCTTTTGGCAACACATTTCCTACTTGTGAAGGAGTAAAAAACTGACCTACCATAGGTCGCAGCATAACGCTACCAGTTACAGAGGAAGCATACCAAGATCCGTCCACATTATAGTATAAATGCTGTGAACTCGTATTGGTATTGACATCCAAACCATAATAAATACTATCACTTCCAAAGTTAGCAGGCTGCGTGATACCGATATAATACGAACCACTTTGCACAGCAATAGGATTTGAAAATGCATAGGTTGTAAATCCATTTAAAAGGGTATCGTATTGTACTCGATATAAATCTTCTTGCTGAATGATTGAATCTTGCAATCCGCTACCTGCAAGCTGTTTGTAGAGTACTATCGAAAAATATTTACCCGCAGCTGTTGGTGCTTGAGCACCAAACAAAACACTGACACCGCGAATCGTATCTGGCTCGTTGAGTGTAAACGCTAATGCAGTTTTAGCAGGATAATTAAATGCAGAATATAAAAAATAAGCTTTCTCGGCTGTACCATCATCGTAAGCAAAATAATTGTCAAATATGGCATCGCGTACAATAGTGTCATTGTCCTTTCTGTCGCTGGCTGAAATAGAACTGATATAATATTCATTTCTAACAATAACCTTGCTTGTCGGAGTAGGTGCTGAATACGAAATGTTATAGGTTGGAACTGATTGTATCAATGCAGATGCTGGACCAATATTTGAACTCGGTAACGCTAAATTACTGATGGGTGTAGCCGATAAAAGTTCTGTTGCTCTATGAAAAGTAGATAAATTCTGAATACTAGGTGTTGTATTTCGCACTTGTATGGTTTGCAAAGCAGATTTTTCATTGGCTTGATTTGCTACAAAATGCCTGTAAGGCATCGCACTATAAGGTGCTAATATCGAAGTTGGTTCTAACGTCATTGTTACGTCATTCATGATGCTATCTGAAGGAGTTCTATTGGCATCGAGCTTAACATAATCTAAATTCCAAGTATCGTTGTTTAAATTTAAGGATGCTATATTAACAAATCGAAACTGAAAATTGGTATGCAAAAATTGTGGATCTGTTACGGGTAGCAATTGAATTTTGAAAGGCTGCCATGGCGTTCCCCATTGCTGCCACATGCGCACCCATTGGCTTGAACTATTTTTAAAATACAAGAAAAGACTATCATCGAGTTCAGGTGAAAAACCTAAACCTTGTGGTTGGTAGTAAAAACTTAAATAAACGTTGCTAGCTGCAGTAAATGTACTCAAATCGATAGATACGCTAGTAAGACTATCTGCTAATCCTGATGAAAACTGATTTGGATAATAAGGACGTCCATATTGGTTTAAACCATCGAGTGTAGCCATACCACGTGTAATTTGATTATCAGACATCGTATTGTTTACGTAAGCTTGCTTATCTTCCCATAGCAAATGATTGGGGTATGGTCCTTGGTACGAAAAATCATCAATAAAAGGTAAAGATGCTCTCGTTTTCTTTCCCATATAATTTGTCTCATGGTGTTGATCTTGCATCAATAGCACATTTGATTTTAAGGGCACAACCATTTCTTGGGCATGAACTTGTAGACCAAAAGCCAACATCAAGAGGGTTACTATAATTGAAAAAAATACTCTCATCTTTACTTAATCAAACTCATTGCCAATAGCATCATTATTTTTTTGTACTGGATTATTTGGTTTGTTCTGTTTTGGTTTTTGAGGTATAACGCCATTTGAGGCGGGTTTATTATTTCCAATACTGGGTTTGGAAGTAGTTTCTTTGGGCTTGTTGGTAGTTGGTGCGCCCATACCTGGCACAGCTGAATTTCGTTTTTTGGGTAAAGTATCTCTTGAACGCAGAACAGGAGCATCATCGGCATGTTCCATTGAATCCTCACCCAAAAACTTAGCTGAACCAGGTTGGTTTTGCTTTAACAGTTCTTGTGACGGTTTTTGCATGATGTGCACATCAATCAAATCGCCAGCAGGAATAGAGTTTTTAAAATCCAATTCATTCAATGCTTCTGGAACTTGTTGGTATATAATCGCATTCATCGAATCCGTGATGGCGCCATCCCACAAAATATTGTAACTCAACGAAAGCGACTCAATCGTTTGTTTTGCCTCATACCATGTCATGCCAATAAGATTGGGTACATCAACAATGTCTGAAAGCCCCTGACCAATGACCAAATCTACTTTACTTCCATAAGGCACTTGCATGCCTGGTCTGATTTGTCGACCGTTAATCCACTGTTCAAGCACCGAACCTGCAGCTAAATCGGGCCTAAAGGTTGTATCGCCCATTTCAAGTCGATAGCTTTGCATCGTCAATATCGCATTCCGAAAGGATAAGTTGACTAGATTAGGCATAGGTATTGTCGGTACAGATTTTCGATTGATGGTAAGGAAAATAGTACGACCTACTTTTACAATCGCACCAGCTTCAGGCTCTTGATATATAACTTCAAGTGGATTTTTGTAGGATTGATAAGCCGAATCGATTTGAATCGTGAAGCCCTGCCTTTTTAAAATCTTAACTGCTTCCTTCATGTTTTTTCCTTGCAAAGCAGGTACTTTGGTTTCCTGTCCATGATTTGTAAGCCAGTTGAGCGATTTGAAGAAAATCAGCAACAAGCCTACACAGACTAGAAAGACAAGAAATAAATTAAATAAAAATGATCTTTTTAGCACGGATTTTAGTTCTAATGGGTAAAAATAAGGTTTTTGGGCGGGTAAAATAATCTATTTGAAAAAAAATTAACCCTGTTTTAGCATTCCGCTCAAAATCAAGGAATTAACGTAAACATTCTTCAATCAATGCGCCATAAAAATCAACCAAGGTCATACCTGTAGCTCTGACCTGTTGCGGTACGATACTATTTTCACTTTGACCTGGTATGGTATTGATTTCTAAAAAATATAATTTCTGTGTAGATTCTTCCAAAATAAAATCGATACGACAGATGCCTTTACAGTTTAAAATGTCATATATCTTTTTTGCAGTTGACGCAATATGGTCTGCAATTGAAGGTTCCAATTCAGCCGGTGTCACTTCATTCGTCATGCCTGTGGTGTATTTGGCTTCATAATCAAAGAACTCTTTCGAACTGATAATTTCAGTAACCGGTAAAGCATGCAATACACCTTTAGTGCGGTATACACCTATACTAAACTCTCTACCTTTGACAAACTCTTCGGCCATAGCTTGCGATTCTATTGCGTATACGGCATCCAAAGCGGGTTGTAAGTCGCCTATCGTTTTAACTTTCGTAGTGGCTAAGCTCGAGCCTCCTTCGGGTGGTTTGACAAATACGGGCAAAGTAACATGTTGCAAAATTTCTTCCGGTGTAATTGGTCTGTCCTTAATGAGGTGAATCGATTTGGACACATTCACGACACCACTATGTGCCACGACTCTATTGCAGTATATTTTGTTGAACGTCAACCCAGCTACAATAGCTCCACACGAAGTAAATGGAATGCCTAACATTTCCAAGTAACCTTGCATTTTGCCGTCTTCACCAGGTGTACCATGTATGGCTATAAATATAGCATCAAACGTAATATGTTGACCACCAATCGTCAAAGAAAAATCGGAACGATTGACTTCGACTGCCTCACCTTCAGCTGTAGTATGTTGCCAATGGTTTCGATCTACGATTATTTTATACACATTGTATTGATTGGCATCAATATTTTGTTCTATGGTTACAGCTGTTTTGATTGAGATTGCATACTCACCAGAATAACCTCCTGCTAATAAAGCTATATTTTTTTTCATGCTTCAAATTGTGGCAACAAAACTACAATTATAATTTACCCAAAAAAGATAAATATTTGGTAAGAAGGGATAGAAAAAAATTCTTGCTTACAACATTTTTAAGCAGCTGTTTTGGGAGTCGTTCCTGCTATCAATTCCAATCTTATTCTCACGTCCTAAAAATCAAGAACACAAAAAAGTGTAATTTTTTGAATTCTATTCCACTTTGAATATTCAGTTTAGTTAAACTTTTGGCACAAATGCAAAAAATATTTTGACATTAATCAAAAAAGTTACATTCAAAAAATTGTGTATTTATTATTTTTAATTAGTCATATAATGAAACTAAAAAAATTGATACAATTGATGCAATACATTTATTAAAAGTTAATATCATTTAGTATATTTAAAATTAATATATATAGCTATTTTTCTTAATAAATATGGAACAAAAATATTTGTTTATTGTAAAATGAAAACTTTAAATTCGTTATTGAAAACAAATAGTTGTAGGAGATTTATTGAGAAGATTAACATTATTTAGCATCAAAACGTATATAAGAATAGCGTACATAATAGCAGAATAAATGGATCAGAAAATGTTGGAAACAACATATATCGTTAAAGAATCTATATTGCAATGGTTGAATAATATCTGACGACTTTCCAGTTCTGAAATGAGCAAAATAGTCAAGGTAAGACGTAGACATTTGTCAAACTATGAGAGAGCCTAAAGCTACTTTTGACAAAACATAAATAACATCTACAATGAAAAAATTAATTTTAGCGATTATAACGCTATCATTCATCGGAGTATCATGCTCCAAACAACAAGAGCTAGTTACATCACCAATTACAAAAACAACACCAGTCAAAAAAACAAGAACATTGACTGGAGGTAATGGGAACGGAACGGAGTTTAATCGTGAATATGAAGTAATTGAACGAAATGGAACCATTAAATGTATAGAGCCAGGTGATGACTGTAGAGTAGGTAGTGTATCTGCAAGTCAGGCATCACAAATTGATATTTTCAGAAACTATCTTAAAAATGGAACAATTACGACTTACTTCCAAACGGGAAATTGGCAGATTTTATTTCCAAATTTAGTAAATGAAAGTAAAATTTTGGAAGGCTTAAGAAATGGCAGTTTGCATATGTTTGAAAAACCAAACTTTACAGACAATGTATGTTTCGTATTAACAAATTCTTCAACATACAATCCAACTTCAATTATTAAAGTATGGAACTACACTAATAATAATACAACATTACATATGATGTTGAGTAACTACTTTAAAGATACAAGAGAGCAAAAAATTCTTGATCCAGGAGATAAAGTTGACTGTACAAAACAAGGAGACAATTGCGATGTTGGTGAAAAAACAGATGCTTTAGAATCTCAACAATTGAATCTTTTGGATAATTATATATTAAGCGATAATGTAAGGGGGTATTTTAATAATGAAAGATGGACTATTCTATTTCCATTGATAGACAACGAAACATTAGTAAAAATTAAAAATGGCAATCTGCACATATATAAAATTAACTATGTAACCAATGATGCAAGAAGTTATATTTTAACTTCAGCGCAAAGCAATAACAGCTTAAATAATGTTAATACTTTACATTCATGGGTATTTCCAAATTAACTAAAAAGTCCCCACCAATAATATTGGTGGGGCTTTTTATTATCTTAATACTAAATTCCTGTTCGTCGACAAATAAAACTAATATCACTATTAGCATGTCAGATAGCATAACAGATTTCAATTTACTATTAGATAATTCCGATATTGAAATAGATGGCGCTCATCCAATTAAATTTAATGAAGAAATAAAATATTTAGCCTATTTAAAAAATAGAGACACGATTTCTTTGTATAATGTAACAACAGGTAATAGTTCTGGCAATATTGGCTTAACAGAAGACGCTGTAGCTATATGTTCAAAATACAATATGATTTTTGTATTTTATGAATACCAAAATTATTATAGCTTAATAACTATAAATGATACAAGTTCTGCTAACTATAGCATTATCCTTAAAAATTTACCTCCTACATTTAGTCCCGAACTTTTTATTTCTACAAATAATACATGCAATATACACATTGTTGATAGCTTACAATTTCTAATACCTTATAAAATTGAAGGTGGCTTTAAGAATATGCTTGACACTTTTGCATACATTAGTTGTAATACTAAGTTTGCAGATAGTTCATATAGACTTGTCAAATTTGAACATCCCGAGAAATACGATTATTTATACAGACCTGTTACAGATTTTGATTTTAAAAACAATAGCTTCATATTCGGTTTTCAAAAAAGTAACATAATAAGTGTTGTAGACTTCACAACAAAAAAAAGTAATGAAATAACACTGGATAAATTTACATCAATTGAGTTTCCAAAAGACAAAATTCGAAACATATCATACATAAGGCAATATTTAAAACAGAATGATAGACTAGAAAAAATACTTTCTACTCAAAATAATAATCTATTTCTCATTGTTAAATTGTCAGAATCATCAAAGTCAACATATAAAATTTATCATTGGGATAATGCTCAGAATAAATTAGACCGAACTGAAATTAATTACACGATTTACACATCACTTGCATTTATAAAAAATCAAAAACTATATGTACCAAACGAAGATAATAATTACACTATTTTTTCTTACAATAATAGCGTGCAATAATCAAGCGAATGACAAATATAAAATCTTTGTAGAGCAATATAAACTTGAACAGTATGATACCATTTGTGCTATTTCGTGCATTTCATGTGGAGGCTGCATAGAAAAATATGTTGATAATAGAAAAGATTTAGAAAATACCATTTTCATTTTTGATGATAAATGTAGGAGTAAATTTATTCAAGAAATTAAAACATTAAGACACATTTCAATTAGTCAAAAAATCTTAGATTCAACTTTTAATGAGTTCGGAAATATCGTAATTCTTGCCAAAAATAAGGGAAGCTATTTATTAATAGAAAAACCAGTTACAGAGTAAAGTATTTGATAAAAAAGCATTTTTCTTATGCTAAATAGGCAAACTGAATCTGGCTTTGTTGGCAAAGAATTTGACCCTATGAAAAAATGCTTACGAACTAAAATTATGTTTGTCAAGTTAATTGAATTTGATCATTATATT
Organism: Chitinophagaceae bacterium; assembly: GCA_044353325.1. Classification (GTDB taxonomy): domain Bacteria; phylum Bacteroidota; class Bacteroidia; order Chitinophagales; family Chitinophagaceae; genus OLB11. The sequence goes on from JBILCF010000001.1 coordinate 9,429, forward strand.
TTAAGTGTGAAACGAATTTTTAAGGCTGAATTCAATATATTTGAAAAATAATTTCTTTCTTAAAACTAATCGTTTTGTTGTTCAAAAAGATTAACAATGAGGGAAGGTTGATTTTTTTAATCAATGAGTTTCAATTAGCAAGTCGCTAATAATTAATTTAGCCCAATTTTCTTTTTGCAAGATGTACAAAAAAACATTTGCTCTCGATCCACTTGCGCTATAGTACCATTGGCATCATTCATCAAACACGTAGACGAATATGTACAATGTGGTAACCCTAAATTATGCCCAATTTCATGGATACAAACTTTTTTTAATCGTTCTAGAAATTTGTTTTTTGATACACCTTTTTTCAAACGAAATGTAGAGATAACACAAGTACTGCCTGGTCTAAATCCCAAACCAAATATCCCCCATTCAGGAAATTGTTCACTTTTAAAATAGGCTATATCAGACTCGGTCAATAACAATATATTTTGCTCCGATTTAAATGCATTTAAAATTTTAGTTGCATCATATCGTGTTTTACTTTTTGCCAATAATTCTGGAGATAATGGAACCTCATCTTTGATTTCACAATTATAATTATAAAAGGCTTTAATGCTAGCCTTGACATAAATCACAATGTTTGTATCTACCTTTCCCAATGGTATAATTTGTACAGTAGTTATTTCATGGTCTGACTTTTGATGTAAAATTGTTTTACCATTTTTAGAATTACTTTTTCTATCACAACTGTAAAATATAAATGTCAAAACAACTAAAAAACTGTATTGAATTATAATGGACCTTTTCATTTATTCTTTAAATTATCCACCAATTGAAATCATACTTCTATTCTCCAACATCGACGAATCGAGCTTTGTATAATCGGCCAACAATTGTCCGCCAAGCGATGCCGCTTTGCGTCCTAGGTTGTCAGCAATAAGTGTTGTTATATCTTGTTTTTCGCGGAGCGGTGTAAGCAAATCCGTTTCGAAATTTGAAAACAAACAATTCTTCATTTTGCCATCGGCTGTCAATCGCAATCTATTGCAGGTCGAACAGAAAGGATGCGTCATTGTACTGATAACTGCAAATGTCCCTACGTGGTCTTCACATTGATATTTTTTGGTGGTATCGTTGTACTCATCTTGTAGTTTGACAAACGAATATTTTTGCTCTATCGTTTGCAATATTTGCTGATAAGTAATTACCTTTTCTTGATGCCATTGATTTTCATTAAAGGGCATAAATTCTATGAAGCGAACATGCACTGGAACATGTTTTGTCCATGCCACAAAATCGTTGATTTCATCGTCATTGATACCAGCCATAGCTACCACATTGACTTTGACATGAAAATGATGTTGCAGCAAAAGGTCAATATTTTGTTTGACTAGATGAAATTGATCTCGTTTGGTTAAGCGAAAAAATTTAGCTTCCTGCAAGGTATCCAAACTTACATTGATAGAGCTTATACCTGCTTCTTGCAAAGCATCAATATACTTGTGTATCAATACGCCATTGGTCGTCATAGTCAGTTTAACGTTCAATTGGGCTAAGCCAAGTATTATATCTCTCACATCTTTGCGCACCAAAGGTTCTCCTCCGGTTAGTCTAATTTTGGTGACGCCTAACCCTACAAATAATTTTGCTAAATCAAGTATTTCATCCTTGTGCATCAGTTTGCTTTGAGGCGTTACATCGACATCTTCATTGGGCATGCAATAAAAACACCTAAAATTACACGCATCGGTCAATGAAATGCGCAAGTAATTATGTATCCGATGATGTTGATCGACTAGCATGAAGGGTAAAGATACTAAAGTAAAAGAGTTCGACGAGTTTCAACCCTTTTTTTGTTGATGAAATGTTTAAGTTTTGTCAAAATTGCGTTTTAGCTCATATACTTCTTATCATTGCACAACGAAGATGTTTAAACAAAACCCATACGCTTTATTTTCTGTGGTCATGTACCTTTTGGTCATGTCGTGTGCTAACATTATGGCACCTACCGGCGGTCCTCGTGATGAAAAAGCGCCCGAAATCAAAAAACAATCCTTAAACGATTCGAGTTTAAACTTCAAGGGCGGCAAAATTGATATTGAATTCAACGAATTTGTGAAACTTCAAGACATCCAAAATCAACTCAATATTACACCTTTTACGAAAGCCATGCCGAAAGTAACGGTACGTAAACGCCGAGTTACGATTCATCTTCACGATAGTATGCTCATGCCCAATACCACTTACCGCATGACCATGGGCAATGCCATCCAGGACATTCATGAAGGCAATAGTTATAAAGATTTAGACTTTACATTTTCTACAGGACCTTATTTTGATTCATTGACTTTGCAAGGTATTTGCATTGATGCTTCAACGGGTATGCCAGACACATCAGCTTATATATTACTTTATCCTGCCGATGCGCCTGATTCTGCCTTTATGAAACAAAAACCTTTGTATGCTCAAAAAACAGTTCAAGGTGCATTTCGAATAGAGCATTTACCAAATAGAGATTTTAGAATTTTTGCTTTACAGGACAATCCGCGCAATTATATGTACGATGCCAAAGGTGAACATATTGCATTTTATAATTCACCGGTTAATCCTTCAGACACTTCATTGTATGTTCAATTGTATAGTTTTGTAGAAACCGATTCTAAAGATACTGCTTCAAGAAAAAAAATGAAAACTATAGGTACAAGTCAAACTACCAAACCTGAAACGAAAATATCGTATACGGTCAATGTCGATACAAGTTCGAAAACTAAACGAAGTATGGACATTAGCCAAGCATTAAAAATAAATTGTACCAACAAACTCAAAGATTTAGACCAAGCCAAAATACGCCTGTTTCAAGATGACATTTTTGATGCCAATGCTACTATAACAATCGACACATCTGGAAAAGCTATATTGCTTCAAACCGAATGGATACAAGATGCGCTATATACCCTCAAACTCTTGAAAGGTTTTGCTAAAGATTCTGCTAATATGCAAACAGAAGCAGGAGAATTTAGTTTTAGAACCAAAAAGCAAAGCGACTATGGCTATATCACTGTTTTATGTGAAAAGGCAGAAACTGATATGATAGAACTTTTGAAGGGTGGCAAAGTCATAGCACAAAAACGGGCTTCTGATACATCAGTCGCATTTAATCTTTTGCTACCCGACACCTATCAATTGCGCATTTTGCACGATAAAAACAACAATGGCAAATGGGATACTGGGCAGTTTTTCGGCGAAAAAAAACAACCTGAATTGACTGATTTTTGGCCCAATGAAATTACAATCAAAGCCAATTGGGAAAATAAAGTTGAACTTCGCTCCCGAAAAAAAGGCAAACTCAAGTAATGCCGATTATGCTTTCAATATAGTCCACTTATCGTTTCACTCAAATGTACTATTTTCAAGCTATATCGGCATTACCATTGTAAAATTATAAAGGAGTGCCTGTTCCGAATACTCGGAAGACTAATTTATAATTACAATTGGTATAAGTTTTTTATCTTCATGGCATGAAATCGATGTTATTTATCCATGGTGCATTAGGCAGTGCAAAGCAATTTAATCCACTCATTTCTCTTTTATCGAATGAACTAGATTGTCATGCCATTGACTTACCGCAACATGGGTTGAATACCGCTACGGTTGTACCAACCATGCTAAACTATGTGGACTATTGTATTGATTATATCGAACAACATTTCTCAACGCCCATTCCAATATTTAGATATAGTATGGGCGGTTATATTGCTTTACTCATTGGACACAAACGTCCTGATTTAGTGCAACAAATAGCGACATTGGCTACCAAATTTGAGTGGGAACCTGAATCTACTCAGAAGCAGTTGGACAAGTTGGATGCATCTATCATGGCTGCCAAAATACCAGCTTATACTGCTTATTTAGATTCCCTTCATACGTCCACTCCTTGGCAAACTGTCGTTGAAAATACACATAAAGTCATAACAGATTTAGGTAAAAATCCTCCAATTTCAAACCAACTTTTGAGTGAACTCCAAATGCCTTGTCGCTTAGGTGTTGGCGATCACGATGTGATGGTTTCAGTAAACGAAACTTACGAACGGTATCGTCAAATCAAACAAGGCAGTTTCTATGTTTTGCCAAATACAATACACCCACTAGAACATGTGTCACCAGAACTCTTAGCACATCAAATCAAGCATTTTATTACGAATTAAAAAATTCTTGCTCTCTACGCAAATTTTCTTTTTGAACTCGTCCACTGATGATGATACTAATTTCGAATAAAATAAACAATGGAAACGATACGATAGCCTGACTCATCCAATCGGGCGAAGGTGTTATAATAGCTGATATCAACAAGATCGCTACATAAGCATATTTACGATAGGTACGCAAAAATTGTGGTGTGATTAACCCAATACGACTGAGAACATAAGACACCACAGGAAGCTGAAATGCAATGCCTGTACCTACGATAATATTGACCATATTTTCAATATAATCGTCCAATGTTGGTCTTGTCTCTAATCCTTGGAGTGTACCCAATTTAAAATTGGATAAAAAACTAAATGTAAAAGGTGCAAGTAAAAAGTACCCAAATGAAACACCAAGTGCAAAGAAAAACGTAACCCAAAAAATAGAACCTCTCGTATTTTTAATTTCACGAAGAGTCAAAGCGGGTTTTATAAATCGCCAAAATTCCCAAAACACATAAGGAAATGCGGCAATAAATCCTCCAATAAATGAAATCGTGATACTGCTCATAAACTGAGATCCAAATGCTGTGACTTGCATTTTGACATTGGGTGCAGGCATGCAAAGCGCATCACCTAAATGCATCTTTTGACTTAGTGTACAAAGCGTGGTGTACGTAAAAAAATCGGGACGCATAGGTCCGTAAATAATGTGATCGAACACCCAATCGATATTGATAAAAATGGCTATTGCGAAAATAAATATAGCTACTACAGAGCGCAAAATATGCCAACGCAATATCTCTAAATGATCGATAAAACCAAGTTCCTCGCCGCCAGGTAATGCGTTCTGTTTTCTATTGAATGAAAGTGCCAAAGTGCTTAATTTCTCTTATGATTTCTTTTCTACGCGTGCTGAAAATCCAATTGAAAATGGTGCATTGTCAGCATTCGCTATGATTAATGCATTCTTGTTGACATCGCCAGGTTTACCTGCACTATTAAACTCCAATGTAATTTCCCCTTGTTTGCCAGGCGCTACAGGCTCTTTAGAAAAAGAAGGTACCGTACATCCGCATGACGTTTGCACATTGGAAATAATCAATGGATGCTCACCTGCATTTTTAACAACCCAAGTATGACGCACTTTATCGCCTTCTTTCATATCGCCAAAATCAAATTTGGTTTCTAGAACTTCAATATGCGTTTTGGGCATATTTTTGACTTCTTCGTCACGTTTGGCTTGGTCTGCAGGACTTAGTCCATGACTATGCTCCTCTTCCCCATTGAATTTATTAAACAAAGCCGTTCGACTTACGCCACTTAGTTCCACCAACGCCATAGCAAATACTGATAGAGTCAATACAGTGAGTAAAACAGTTTTAATAGTTGTATTCATGTGGCAAAAATAGTCTTTTTTTTAACTTATTGTATGGGGAAGATTTGGGATTTAGGGAGTTGAAGGTTGAGAGTTGTTAGTTGAGGGTTGGGAGTTGGGAGGATTTCGATCTTTGACTTTCTACTTTTGACTTCCTACTTTCTACTTCATCATCTTTTGGATTTAAAAAAATCTTTCATCAATTGAGCACATTCTTCCTGCATAATGCCTTTTTCAAGGACTGTTTTGGGGTGAAATGGCGATTGATGACAACAGCGATGATATCCATTTTTCTCATCCGAGGCACCGTATACAATTTTAGAAATTTTACTCCAATACAATGCTCCTGCGCACATAAGGCAAGGTTCTAGTGTGACATACAAAGTTGCTTCAGGTAGATATTTACCACCTAAATGTTGAAAAGCAGCTGTCAAAGCGATGATTTCGGCATGGGCTGTTACATCGTTGAGCATTTCGACTTGATTGTAACCTTTGGCTATCACTTGTCCCTGCAATACTATGACAGCTCCTACTGGCACTTCATCCTTGGCAAACGCTTTATGCGCTTCTTGCAAGGCCATTTTCATATAAAATTCCGGCGATTGATCAGTTGTCATATTCATCAAGGCTTAATCAATCTTTAATTCTACTTTTCCGGCACCCACAAGTGGTTTTTTGATATTTTTTACCAAAACAGTATAGTTGCGACCTTCATAGTCAACAGAAATTGATTCTTTTTCTTCCAACAAACGTTCGTCGATGATTTTATCGTTTCTGCGTATGCTGATGTCTGCTTTTTTGCGTGTCACTTCGCCTACACTGACGATAATACTTCCGTCTGTGCCCTCAATTATTTTTTGCGAATTGGCTTCCATCATACTTTCTATGCCATTTTCAGGAATATTTAAATGATGTTTGCTGACAGCTTTCCTTCCCTCATTATTGGTACTTGTGCTACCACAACTCATACTTAAAACCATAAAGGTTAGTAAACTCAATAGTGTGTATATTTTCATAATTTGCTTTGTGTTATAAAGGTACTTCATTGCCTGCTATTTCATTGAAAAATTTGATTTCCCTTGGATATCAATTTCTGGACCCAAATATTTAGGCTCACGATCTACAGCTACTTCTAATCCAGCTTTACTTGTAGCCAATACTTCTCGAATTACATTTTTAATATGCCAAGCATACGTTTGTTTATCGGCCTCAAAACCAACCGCATGCATACCCAATTGCTTTGCAATGTATAAAGCACGATTGAGATGATAACGTTGCGATACCAAAACTGCATTATTGACTTGAAAGACTTTTTGTGCCCTTACAAGCGTTGAATAAGTATCAAAACCTGCATAATCGACAAAAATATGATTCGTGTCTACTGCATGATCTTTACAGTAATTTTTCATCACCTCCAATTCATCATATTCCACTCGACCATTATCGCCAGATAAAAGTAGCCGTTGCACTTTCCCTTCTTTATATAGTTGTATTCCTGCATCTAGCCTATCGCGCAAATAAGCACTTGGCTGTCCATTTTTGATTCCAGCACCAAACACAATTGCTACAAATCGTTGAGGAACCTGATTCAATTGATTCGTCCGTTTTGCCTTTGCATCATATTGTACCCATGCATAAAAGGATAACATGCAAACCAGCATAAATAGGCCTATTTTTACTATTTTAGAAAACATGTCTATGTTTTAATTCGTAAATGTAGTAATCAGATTGAATGCTTAATAGGCTTTAAGGAAAGATTAAGAGAAATAGAATGTATTCAAAATCAGTTTTAATCAATTATCTTTGCAGTTCAATGTCTGCATTGCAAAAACGCATATTATCATTTTTACTACTTACAGTATTCTGTTTGTATGTCACACCAAAAGAGGTATTTCATGCTTTTTCGCACCATACAGATACTGAGCATCATATCGTTGATACGCAAGGCTTGCATTTCGATTCAGAACATCATCATTGTGAATTGCTCAAATTGGATCAACAGTTTACAGCGGCTCAAATTGATTTACCATATTTTGATTTTGAGCAACTACCACAATATGTTGATCAACAAAAAATAGCGCTTCTATCCAGTTTTAGAAGCAATGATGCTAACTTAGGTCTTTTTCTAAGAGGACCACCAGCAACCGTTTAAGATTATTTTACAACATCCTTGTTGTCCTTGCCACGAAAATTAAGTTTTCGTGCTATTTCATTTTATTTTAAACGAATTCTCGCACCCTTTTTTTGGTTTAGAGCTTATTTTTCAAACATGATGTCCTACATAAACCGTAGCTTAATTTTTTGGCTAACGCTTTTTTCGATAAGCGTACGAGCCCAAACCAACACATGCCAATTAAGTATTTCTGGCAAAATAGTTGAGTCTGGAACGGGTTCGCCTATTCCCGATGCAATGGTGATGATTAAAGAATTGCAAGTAGGTGATTATACCAACGAACAAGGGGCATTTAAATTACAGCCTATTTGTCCAGGAAATTACACCCTTGTGATTCGGCATCTCAATCATGAAGAAAAAACAGAGTCTATCGTAGTTCAACAAACCATCAAATCGAAAGTGATTTACATGGCATGCCATACCGATTCGTTGCATGAAATTAAAGTCAAAGGTGCTAAACTACATTGGGAAGATGTGACGGTTTCGAATAAAATCCAAGGAAACGATTTGTTTTTGAGTAGTGGACAATCCTTGGGCAAATCGCTCGAAAAAGTCAATGGCGTATATAGTCTGAGTACCGGAAATAATATCAACAAACCAGTTATACGCGGAATGCATAGCAATCGAGTCTTGATTATGAACAACGAATTGCGTCAAGAAGGACAACAATGGGGCAATGAACATTCGCCTGAAATTGATCAGTATATGGCCAAAGAAATCGAAGTTGTAAAAGGCGCACAAACCATTCGATATGGTAGTGATATCATCGGAGGATTAATCTTAGTCAATCCTAAATCGATGAAGTTGATTGAACAAAATGCTGGCGAAGTCAATCTAAGTGGATTTAGCAATGGAAGAAGCATTGGCGCATCAGCTTTGTTAGAAGGTAGGCTGAAACAATGGAATGGCTTCTTATGGCGCATACAAGGAACGTACAAGCGAGCTGGTAATGCTCGTACGCCCGATTACTTTTTGAAAAACACAGGTATGAAAGAAATCAATTATTCTGCAGCCTTGGGTTATCAAAAAAAGAATTGGGACCTCGAAGTATTTCATAGTTATTTCAATACCGACATTGGCATTTTTGCTGGTTCGCATATTGGTAACTTAACGGATTTGTACAATGCATTTGAGCGTGATAGACCTATTGATAGTGCTGGATTTACTTACACAATCAATCTTCCGTATCAACATGTGCTACATCAATTGAGCAAAGCAAAATTGAATTACAAATTGGGTAATTGGGGTACATTGCATTTGTTGTATGGTTTTCAAAGAAACACACGCAAAGAGTTTGACAAAACACTGCAAACCAAACAAGATGACGGCTCATACAAACCTGCACTAAACTTTGAATTAAATACACATAATTTCGATGTGACATTCGAACACAAGACAATTCATCGCATTGAAGGCAGTATGGGTATCAATGGTTTTTATCAAACCAACAATTACTATGGAAGCTATTTTATACCCAATTACCAAAAGCTCACAGGCGGTTTGTACTGGGTAGAAAAATGGCACAAACATGCCCTTTCCATAGAAGGCGGCTTGCGATACGACATCAATCAATTTGAAATTCAAAAATGGGAAAACAATATTTTACTCAATACGGCACATGACTATCAAGGCCTTGCGGCTACCATAGCGGCAAGATATCAATTTCCGTTTTTTACAATTCACTTGAATGGTGGTACGGCATGGCGAGCTCCTTTTGTCAATGAGTTGTATAGCTTTGGTGTGCATCATAGTGCCGCTTCTTTTGAAATTGGCGACCGCACCCTTATACCTGAGCGCAACTACAATACATCCTTGACGATTGATTTTAATTATAAAAAGAAAACAGATCTTGAGTTGACGTTCTTTTCAAATTATATTAAAAACTATATCAACTTGCAACCTCAATTGCCAGCTACCTTAACCATACGTGGCGCATTTCCTACGTTTCGTTACTCGCAAATTGATGCGCATTTTTATGGTACAGAGTTTTCGTCCTCATCTAAAGTGTACAAATCAATTCGATTCAATACTAAAGCAAACTTGACGATTGCTCAAAATTTATCGAGTCAAGCATTTTTGGTTGGTATACCACCTTTACGTATAGAAGGCGAACTGGAAATGCCATTGTATTCACACAATCAAAATACCATCGAAGCAAAACTTGGAACAAGCTATACCTTCCGTCAAAACCGAGTTGCAGACTCTTCCGATTATGTGCCTGCGCCCGAAGGCTATGTATTGGTTCAATCAGATGTGCTTGCCAACTGGCATGTTGCAAAACACCCTATACAAATCAATGTTGGCGGCACCAACTTACTCAATACACGCTATCGTGATTACATGAATCGAAACAGATATTTTGTCAATGAGATCGGTAGAAACATATATATCCGTTTAAAAATCCCTTTTGATGTGGGTAAACATCAACACAAAACAATTTCATAATTTTTAAAAAAAACAACAACATGACACACACAACAAAAAACATTTTTACTGTAGTAACATTAACAGGCCTTTTGAGCTTATCCCTTTTTCAAACATCATGTAAAAAGAAAACAACCACACCTCCAAATCCAAATGAAGAGGAATTGATTACAACATTCAAAATCACCTTTACCGATTCAGCTGGTGTGCAACCAACCACCTCAGCGATGTATCGTGATTTGGATGGCGATGGTGGTGTAGGTCCTAGTATTTTCGATAGTATCAAACTTAAACCAAATACGACCTACAATGCATCCATACTTTTATTGGATGAAACAAAAACACCTGCCGATACCATCAGCAATGAAGTATTGGAAGAAGGCGCAGAACATTTATTTTGCTTTAGCTCACCTGCAAGTTATCTCAACATACAACGAACCGATAAGGATGTCAATAACTTAGAAATAGGTTTACAATCAAAATGGAAAACCATGGGCAGTGGCAACACAACAGTTCAAATCGTATTGCGCCATCAACCCGATGTCAAAACAGGTTCTTGCGATCCAGGTTCGTCGGATATTGATTTGACGTTTCAGACTTTGATACAATAGGTGATATATTTTCAACTTTTCCAAAGTTTAGAACTTTGGAAAAGTTTCTTCCCCATCCCCTTTATCCCCAATAAATACATACTATACCGCAATTTGTAATTTGAATGGATTGGAATCCCTATTTTTAATTTTCAAAAATCTAGAAATTACGTATGAAGAAGATTTTCTTTTCTTTTGCCATGTTGCTGATGGCATCGTTTTCGTTCGCACACGGTGATCATCAACACAGTGATGCCAACCCAAATATTACGCCGTTTAATGATGCTAAAGAGGTGAATATACCCAAAGCCTATTTGCTCAAACAACAGGCTTGGAAAGACTTTACCCAAAAATACCCAAGTTGGGGAGGTCATTTTAACCGTTATACGGAGCTTCCTCACCGTGCTTTTGGCGAACCTATTACATTCGCACCAGGTGGTTCAGATCCGGTAGCAAAAGCGAAAGCATTTTTACAAGCTGAATTTGCTGGTTTTAATTTACCACTTCAAGAAATGGTACTTACCCGCCATTTTAACGATGGTAAATATATCCATGTCGATTTCAAGCAAGTGCACAATGGCATGGAAGTATTGTGGTCTCGAACTACAGTTCGATTTACACAAGATTTACGTATCATATTGGTTGGTACCGATTTACATCGTGGTATTCCAGTTGTTAATCCAGCTATTTCGCCAGCACAAGCAATACAAAAAGCTGAACAAGCTGTTGTTACACCTATTACTACTACAAGCATTTTACCGGATGTTAAACTATTTCCTTTGCCAGTAGAAGGTAAATACACTTACAGACCAGTATATGCTGTAACTGTGGAAACGCAAGATGATGCCACTACACCAGGTAAATACCTTACCTACGTAGATGCAATTTCAGGTGATGTTTTATACCGACAAAATAAAGTGTTGCATGTTGGCTTTGAAGCAAAAGCTGATGTATTCGCAACCAATTTATTTGGACCAGTAGCAAACCTACCACTTAAGAATTTAATGTTTACAGTAGCAGGTACAAACTATTACACTGATATGAGTGGCATTGGTACAGCACCGGGTGCAGGACCAATCAATGCAACTTTGACATTATCTGGTCGTTACATCAAAATTGTAACAGGTGCAAATGGAACTGTATCACCTACTTATTCTGCAACTGGGGTCAACAACAATGACGTATTGACGTTTCCTCAATCCAGTCCTAATGCGACTGAACGTCATTTGACTTGTTACTATCACGCGAATCATGTACATGATTATATGAAATCTAAACTACCAACTTTCACAACAATGGATAACCCATTGACAACACGTATAGATCGTACAGATGGTAACTGTAATGCATTTTACAATGGAACATCGATCAATTTTTATACAACGTCAAATGGTTGTAATGCCCTATCACAAGTCAATACCGTAATTTATCACGAATATGGACATGGTATCACTAATGTATTTTGGGATGCCAACGGTAGTTCATTCGACAATGGCGGTATGGGCGAAGGTTACTCAGATATTTGGTCAATGTGTATTACTAAAGATCCAATCGTAGGTCAAGGGTTTAACATTAACTCACCTACAAGTTTTATTCGTAGATACGATATTAATCCTAAAGTATATCCACAAGACCTTGTAGGTCAGGTACATGCTGATGGCGAAATTATAGCTGGTGCTTGGTGGGATTTTGCAATAAATTTATCAAGCACGATGTCATTATCAGATGCTGTTGATACTATGTCTGATGTTTTTTCTTCTTCACATTATGGATTAGCTAATGGTCCAGATGGAACTGAAGGCGAAGTTTATTACGATATATTAATTGATGCTCTTCAATACGATGATGACAATAATAATATTAACGATGGCACACCACACTTTATGCCTATTGTACAGGCTTTTGCCAAACATGGTATTTATTTGTTGAGCAATTCTGATATAACACATTCACCTCAAGGTTTAGCATTGGCTGGAATTCCTGCATATGTCTATGCAGATGTAACAGTTGATTTTCCTGCTTTCTTAGGTGATGTAAAAATGTTTTACAGAAAAAAGGGCGTGAATCAACTTGATTCACTCACTTTAACCAAAACTGGAACTTCTTTCTCAGGTGCATTCCCAACGAATGTAAGTGGCGATATATTTGAATACTACTTAACTCTGTATGACAATTTAAACTTTGCATCTCAAACAGCTCCAGAAATGGCTAGATTCTCAATAACCACTACTAAACGTAATATTCCACATTATTTATTGTTTGGATATACCTCAGTTTATCACGAAAATTTTGACTTAGTCAATTCTTCAACTCCAGGTTGGACTATTGGAAACGCACCTACCGACAATGCAACTGCAGGTAAATGGATAGTAGCAAAACCGACGCCTTCAAAAACGAATGGCGAAATCGTACAAACACGCTTTGACCATACAGCAAGCGGACCTAGCAATGGCTTTTGTGCTGTAACCGGAAATGCTGCAGATTCTAATTTACAAGTAGGAAATGCTGATGTAGATAATGGCCGAACATCACTCATCACAGCCGAAATGGATATCTCAACCTATACGAAACCAGTTGTATCATATTGGAGATGGTATTCCAATAGCCAAGGTACAAATCCTGGAAAAGATCAATGGAGAGCCTATGCATCTTATGACAATGGTACTACATGGGCTATGATAGAACGAACATTCCAACCTGATGTTCAATGGCGCAGATTTTTATGGATTCCTAACAAAGCAAATGGTAACAAAGTAAAATTGATGTTTGTTGCAACTGATAGTGTACAAGGTGGCGGTGGTTCTATTGTAGAAGCAGCAATAGATGATATTCAAATTTTAGATTTGGGTAATGTTACTTCAGTCAACGAAATATCTGCTTTGCAAGCTTCGTTGTATCCAAATCCTGCCAAAGACCAACTCAATATCGTATTGCCAGAATCTGGATTAGTAAATGTTAACTTGGTTAATGCTGTAGGCGAAACCCTTATCAACAAAAACGAGCAAGCTTTTGTGGGTACTCCAATGGTTGTGAACACATCGAACTTAGCGAGTGGGTTTTATTTTGTGAAATTGACACTTAATGGCAAACAGTCTATTCATAAAATCGTGATTTCTAAATAATTATCACCCAGTCACCATTAAAAACAACTACTTTTTTTAGAAGCCCTGCAAAATGCAGGGCTTTTTTATTTCCAAAGTAGCGTGCAATCCAATACCTTTGTTGCTCAGATAGAATACCTCAAATATGACAACAAATTTAGAAAACATAGCTTCTCAAGTTCGACGAGATATTGTACGTATGGTACATGGTGTACAAAGTGGCCATCCTGGTGGTTCATTGGGTTGTACAGATTTTTTAGTCGCATTATACTTCGAAATCATGAACCATAATCCTAATTTCACAATGGATGGCAAAAACGAAGATTTGTTCTTTTTATCTAATGGCCACATTTCACCTGTTTTTTACAGTGTTTTAGCTCGTAGTGGTTATTTTCCTGTATCAGAATTAGCGACGTTTCGTAAATTGAATACACGTTTGCAAGGTCATCCTGCTACACATGACCATTTGCCGGGTGTGAGGATTGCTAGCGGATCCCTTGGTCAAGGGCTTAGCGTTGCGATAGGTGCAGCGTTGAGCAAAAAATTAAATGGTGATTCCTCAATTGTTTATTCTTTGCATGGTGATGGGGAGTTACAAGAAGGACAAAACTGGGAAGCCATACTATTTGCTGCACATCATAAGGTAGATAATATCATAGCTACAGTAGATTATAATGGCCAACAAATCGATGGTAGTACTGCCCATGTCATGAATTTAGAGAACCTTAAAGACAAATGGCAAGCTTTTGGATGGGAAGTACTAGAAATGGACGGGCATAATATGGAAGAAATTCGCGCTACTATGTCAAAAGCCAAATCAATGCTAGGTCAACAAAAACCGATTTGCATTTTGATGAAAACAATTATGGGAAAAGGCATTGACTTTATGGAAGGTACTCACGAATGGCATGGTATTGCTCCAAACGACGCTCAATTAGCAAGCGCTTTAGCGCAACAACCTGAAACATTAGGCGATTATTAATGCAGTTTAAGCCATACATATTGACACAAAAATGCATTCTTACAGTGCTTTTTGTCGTGTTATGTTTCAACTTATTGGCTCAAAATCAAAACCGAAAATCTCGTATCTTATTTTTGGTTGATGCTTCTTCAAGTATGACCTATCCTTGGAATGCTCAAAACAACAGATTTGATGTAGCAACCAATATTATTTTGCAAATAGTTGATAGTGTATATGCTATTAACAATGAAGTTGAATTTGCAGTACGCAGTTATGGTACAGAATATCCCGCTCAAGAAAAAAACTGTACAGATACTCGACTAGAAGTACCCTTTAATATTCAAAATGCAATTCAAATTAAAAATAGACTGAAGTTTGTCAAACCAATTGGATTCTCACCTATTGCCTATAGTCTAAGACAAGCTTCAGAAAATGAATTGAGCAATACAAATCAATACGATTATAGCATAGTATTTATTACAGATGGAGGTGAAAGTTGTAATGGGGACGTTTGTCAAACATTTAAAGACTTCATAAAAAACAAAATTAAAGTTACACCTTATGTGATAGGCTTAGATAAAAATGAGCAATTAAAAAAATTTTACGATTGTATGGGGATGTATGTCGAAGTAACAAGCCCACCGGACATTATACAAGCCGTTCAAATGATTGTAAATGCAAACAAAACCTTACTCGTCAAACCGAAACAACTCAATATAAAAACCGTTTATTCCAATACACCAGTAATAAAAGATACAACACCAGTCGTAACCCTTCCTAAGCCTAAAATAGAAAATAAAGAAGCAAAATCTAGCTTTTTCCCGATATTGCGTATTGCACGCTATCCTTCAACGATAAAAGAGCGTAGTATAATCAATGCAGTTTATGCTATATCGAAAAAAGCTGGTGCGGTAACACTTAAATTTGATTTGGAAGAGGAAAAAATAATAACTCCTCCACCTGTTCCAAAAATTGATCGTAATAATAAAAAATTACTCGTTTTACAACGTAGTTTTTTCAAGTTTCCTATGCTTGAAAAAGCAAAAC
The DNA here is from genome assembly GCA_044353325.1 of Chitinophagaceae bacterium. GTDB lineage: Bacteria > Bacteroidota > Bacteroidia > Chitinophagales > Chitinophagaceae > OLB11. The sequence goes on from JBILCF010000001.1 coordinate 25,275, forward strand.
TCAAAAGTAATACTATACCATATGATGTCGATCAAAAAGTTACTTTACGTTTTGAATTGGAAGAACCTCCTGCAAAAATAATACCACACGATATCAATGTTTATCCTAAGTTAAAATTATATACTTACATCAAGGATAAATCTTCAAAATTGGTATTTGAAAAAAATAAATTTATCATTTCTACACGAAAAAAAGCCTCACTTAAGTTTGAGTTAGAAACACCTAGAGATACCTTTGTATATCCAAAACTTAAATTAATTGCAAGCAACATTGAAACCAAAAAAGCTTCAATTCAAAAACCTTCCGCTTTTGTACAAAAAACTTCAAAAGCTACATTAAAATTTACTTTTGAGGCACCTAGAGATACATTTATAATGCCTAAAATGAAATTGGCTTCTAAAAGTATACAAACCAATAAATTAGTTTTTGCAAAACCAACATCATTCATCAGTAAGAAAACAATAGCTTCATTACGATTTGAAGAAGAACCCAAAAAAGATACTTTAAAAAGTTTGGCTATCGGTAAATATCCCAATCGATATTCTTTTGCATTTCGATTACCACAACCTTATATTCCGAAAAATAGAGGAAAAGCATTATTGCTTTTTGTAGTGAATGAACCACTCAAAAAGAAAGATACAATATTTGCTAAACCAACATCCATACCTGTCGGAACAGAAATAGAGTTTACGACTGAAACAGAAAATAATGATGAAACAGAAGTACAGATTTATTTTAAAGGACCAAACCGTAAAGCTTATTTAAAAGCTAAACCTGAAATTGAAATTTGGGATCCTGTCACAAAAAAATTAGTATTATCATTCAAACGCGAAATGAGCGGTATAGAACCTGTACCACAAAAAATACCCCCAGGAAAATACAATATAACGGTAAAAGGTCAAAACGATTTAACCAGTAGCAACGTATTAATTGTAGCCAACAAAACTAACAAAGTTTTTATCAAGGTAACAGACGGCACTTTATCTTTTGCTTATATGGGTAACCTGAATCGACCAATGACCGAGTATACAGCTATAGTAAATAGAAGGTTTGCTGCAGGTGCTACAGTTTTACAAAAATGTTCTGACCGTCTTTTTTACGAACCTGGTACTTATTATATTGAAGTGAATACACTTCCAGCAAGTAAACATAGCCTTGATTTATCTTTTGGTGCTGTGCATGAAATTCAAATACCCGAACCTGGTACTCTCCAAATTACCAATACTTCTGCATATGGCAAAATTCAGTTACAATGCGTAGCTGGTGATCAATTTCTAACATTTTTAACCTTAAACATAACAGGTAATACGGTAGATCAGCGATTAGATTTATTACCAGGTGTATACAAGGCTATCATACCAGCAAATCCTGGAATACCTCAAGCAGGTACTAAGGTTATTGATTTTAGAATATTCTCTAATAAAGAAACACCAGTAGAGTTGGAATAATTTCCTTCTTTAATCAAAGTATATTTAAGGACATTTAGGATTAATGCCTTATATCTTGTTTCATTCATTTTCATAAAACCATGTTCAGCATTCGAAATACTAAAACGAATATGTATTTGTAATTCAGCATTTTGCAACATCTGCAAACACCGACCGGGACAGGTGAGGTAAACCCAACCAACATACTAGAATTTTCGTTCCTCAAATCAAATCGTTTAATTTGGTTTAAACTTGAAATAATACCGATGTGAAACATGTAATAATCCAATGATCGTTTCTTCAATATCATTGCTCCACATTGCGATGCCGTCAAAACGGAGTCCCGAAACATCGGGACAACTCCGCATCATAATTTTCCAGACGCTTGTAAACAAAAAAAAAGAGGCTGCAATGTGCAACCTCTTTTCTATAATTGAATGTTAGAAAAAAACTATTCGTTATTCCCTTCCATTTTTTTCTTCAAATCTGCCAAAGCACCAATATCACCTAAGGTAGCTTTTTCTACTTTAGCTTGGATATTTTTAACTGCTTTTTTAGTTGTATCTGCTTCGATTCCAGCTTCTTTGCGAGCTACTTCTTTTTCTTCTTCTATTTCATGTTCCCATACTTTTGCATGCGAAACCATGATACGTTTTTCGTTGCGGTCAAACTCAAGAATCATAAATTTGTTAGTTTCTTCAACAGCAATCATTTTTTCATCTTGTTTTTTCAAGTGACGTGTAGGAGCAAATGCTTCTAAACCATATTGCAATTGGATAATTCCACCTTTTTCTTCTTTACGAATCATCACACCATCGTGTAAAGAACCAATTGGGAATACACTTTCAAATGTGTTCCATGGATCTTCTTCGATTTGTTTGTGACCTAATGAAAGTTTACGTGTTTCTTTATCTACACCTAGTACAGCTACATCTAATACTTCACCTACTTTAGTGAAATCACTAGGATGGTTGAAACGCTTAACCCAGCTCAAATCAGAGATATGAATCATACCACCAATACCAGATTCCAATTCAACGAAAACACCGTATGGAGTTAAGTTTTTAACAGTTCCTTTGTGTTGAGAACCTACTGCAAATTTACTTTCGATTTCATCCCAAGGATCTTGAGTCATTTTTTTGATAGAAAGACTCATTTTGCGATCGTCTTTATCGATAGATACGATCATTGCTTCATGCTCTTCACCCATTTTGAAGTATTCCTTCGCATTGATAGGTTGGTTGCTCCAAGTTATTTCAGAAACGTGTACAAGACCTTCGATACCAGGCTCCATTTCTAAGAATGCGCCATAATCTTCGATATTGACAACTTTACCTTTCACTTTGTTACCTTCTACTACGTAGTCTGGTAAGCTATCCCAAGGATGAGGAGTCAATTGTTTCAAGCCTAAAGAGATCCGTTTTTTCTCATCATCAAAATCCAATACTGCAACGTTCAATTTTTGACCATTTTGCAATACTTCACTTGGATGATTGATACGACCCCAAGAAATATCTGTGATATATAATAAACCATCTAAACCACCTAAATCGATAAATGCACCGAAGTCTGTTACGTTTTTGATTGTTCCTTCCAATACTTGACCTTTCTCTAATTTAGAGATGATTTCAGTACGTTGTGCTTCTATATCGCTTTCAATCAAAGCTTTGTGAGAAACAACTGCATTGCGGATAATTTCGTTGATTTTTACAACTTTAAATTCCATTGTTTTGTTTACAAACTGATCGTAATCCGTAATCGGTTTCACATCAATTTGAGAACCAGGTAAGAATGTTTCCATACCGAATAAATCAACGATCAAACCACCTTTGGTTTTTGATGTTACATATCCAGTTACGATTTCGCCCGTTTTGTATACGTCTACAATACGCTCCCAAGCACGTTGTTGGCGAGCTAATTTGCGACTTAAATGTAAATGTCCTTCGCGATCTTCTTTCTCTACGATTAATACTTCTACTTCATCACCAACTTTTACATTTGGCAAATCACGAAATTCGTTTAAAGAAATTAAACCATCACTTTTGTAACCAATGTTTACAACAGCATCAGTTTTGGTCAATCCTACGATAGCGCCCATCACCATTTCATTGTTGTTTACGGCTTGAAAAGTTTGTTCGTACTGTTTGTCGTACGTTTCACGATCATTTTGGTTGTAAGTGGATACGTTACGTTTGTCTACGCTCCAATCAAAATCATCATGTGCTCCAGCTTGACCAGCTGATAGGTTTTGGTCGAATAATGTTGTTTCTTCCATGTTTTGTTTTTTAATGGCGGTGTTTCTCCCTTTCAACGAAACCCCAACCTTGTGAATAAAATAAGTGCGAAAGGGGCGCAAAGGTAACTTTAATTTTAATTAATGTCAAAAAAAAACCGCTCAAATAGAGCGGTTTAATTGTATAAACTAGTTAATCTTATTGATTACTCTTAATAAATGTACGTTGTGCAGGTCCAAACGATGCATTACGAACCGCCCAAGTGATCGTAGTATCGGTTGAAGTAGGTATAATTTTTGCGTTAACACAAAACATGTCACCAGCTGTAGTTGGTTGAACTGGCACTACTAATGTAGAATCGTCTAATTGACCAAAATATACAGTGATTGCAAATGCAGAAGGTAAGGGCACACCACCAACATTATCAGTTTTGTATAACCCTGTAGCTACTTTTTCTACATTCATTGGAGAATTATTTGTATTTCTAAAATAAGTTCCTGAATTGTCTAAAGTAGAGTCAATATTCGTAACTAAAACAAATCGAGTGCCTGTATTGATGTAACCATTAGAGTTTTTAAATTTGTATTGAACAGTATAAAAACCAGGTGTTGTAGGATCGATATCGTTTGTAATTTCTATTGCTTCCAATTGTTCATTTAAAACTGTATCTTCAGCTGTTGCACCTAAATCGGTAAAAGAACCACCAACAGGAATGCTTACAAACTGTGGTCCTGTGATCGTTATAACTGGATATGATGCAGTAACTATTCTAGATACTAAATCTGGACTTTTCTTTTTGCAACCTACAGAAACTGCGACAATGGCTGCTATGACTATGATTATTTTTTTCATTTCGTTATTATTTTAATAATTAAAATTAATTGATATCCCACCAAACTCTTTTTTCAACTGATTTCACACCAGGGAAACTAGAATTACGGTTAATTTCATCCGTTGGATACAAGAAGCGTGCTGGACGTTGAGTGCCGATCAATGAGTTAACAGAAATAACTAAGAAATCAGGGTATCCTGTTCTTCTCCATTCTGTCCATGCTTCAAAGCCTTGGTTTCCACACATACTAAACCATTTTTGCGTAATAATATGACGTACTTTTTCTTGTGTTGTTCCTGCTACTGGATAAACACCCCAATTAGTACTGTCTTTGTAATATGAAATTTCAGCTGCGTCAGCAACACCATAAGCTTCAAAACTTGCATCAATTGCTGAGGAGTATAAAGCAGCATCATCTCCTGCAGACCAACCTCTTGCTGCTGCTTCTGACTGTAATAACAAACTTTCATAAGAGGAAAGCAATCTTACAGGTGCAGCTGCTGAATTTTCATTTGTTGCTTCACCTGCAACGTTTGAACTTGGAATAGACTTACCAGTTGCACTTGTTGAATTTGCGAAATCTCCTTGTTTAATACCGACAACCGTTCCTGCAGATGTAGGTTTGTAGAATACAAATACACGTGGATCAAAATTTGAATTCATACTATCAACGCAAGTACTACTTGCATATAAATTTTGAGTTTTACTTAATCCTACCATTTCAGAATACAATGGATTTTGACTACCACCATCAGTTGTAAACGCAACTTTAGCATCTTCTCCCTCTGCTGCAATATAGCCTAAAAACTTAGAATCTGATTCGATTGTTGCTATGATAGCTTGTGCTCTTGAAGGATTGATTTCAGACATACGCATAGCAACTTTTAATTTTAATGTGCTAGCAAACATCATCCAATGTGCCATATCTCCTTGATAAATTAAATCATCGTTGCCAGGATGTGCTGCTGTTTCAATATCAATTAAAGAAATCGCTTCGTCTATTTGAGCTACGATACCTTCATACACAACTGATTCCATATCGTACTTAGGATTTACGATAGCTCCATCTGCTTCCAATGCTTTTAACGCCTCGGAATAAGGTGCTTCTCCCCAAGCATCGACAATCATTTGATAGGTGTAAGCAGTTAATAATCTTGACACAGCCATATACTGCTTGCTGTTTTTAGATTTAGCCTTGCTATACACATATTGCAAATCAGTCAACGCATCGCTGTACAATAAACGCCAAGAATTGTTGTAATTATCCGTTGATGGTTGATATTGATCATACTGTTTGTATTGGTTTGCCAAAGGTGATTGTGTCCAATATTGTGCCCAAAAACTACCATTCACTTGAAATTGATTTCCAAGTACATGCGCAATTGCAACTTGTGCAGATGGCAAAACTAAATCAACTTCTAAGTCAGTTGCTATGTTAGGATTCGTATTGACATCTAAGAATTTTTTACACCCTGTAAAACTTAAGGCTCCAAGAGCGATAAGGAAGTATATTTTTATTGTTGAGTATTTCATAATTTCTAATTAATTAATTTTAGAAGGTTAAACCTAATTTGAATCCATAATTGCGTAATGAAGGACGAGCACTGAAATCAAAGCCTTGCTCATTTGATGCTCCACCTGAGTTAACTTCAGGATCTACAAAGTCATTTCCTCTGTTAGTCCAAATCACTAAGTTATTTCCAAATACAGATAAGTTACCTGAACCAATAAATGTTTTGTTGAACCATTTTTGTGGTAACTTATAACCTATTGCAACCTCACGCAATTTGATATAACCTGCTTTGATCAAATCTTGACTTGCTGCTTTTACGTTAGCAGAAGTATAATAAGTATATGGATCTGTAGTAAATCGGTTATTCTCAATGTATTCGCCAGGATTAGCTCCTTCGTAAACTGAGTTTTCCCATATAAACCCTTGTCTGTCATTGATTAATGTAGATGGTGTTACACCAACAAACTCCAAAATGTCTTTGGTACGAGAGTACATATAACCACCTTGTTTGGTATCAAACAAAAATGACATCGATAAACCACGTACCGTGAAGCTAGATCCCCAAGATGCAATGAATTTAGGTTGATAAGAACCTAAATAAACTGGATTTGCAGTTGATTTCGGATTTCCTGTAACAGTATCGATAATTTGACGCCCTTTTTCATCTTTTTTCAAATCAATAGCATAGAATGTACCAAAAGGTTTGCCTACAGCAGCAACGATGCTCATGCCAGAAAAGCCTCCTATGACGAGTTGATCTACACCTCCTTCCAATGAAAGTACTGTATTTTTGTTACGTGTATAAGTTCCAAAGACGTCCCAACGTAAACCTTTTTTCTTGATTGGACTAAAACGTAATCCTAATTCAACACCTCTGTTTTCAATTTCTCCAGCATTTACAAATCTGGATGTAAAACCTGATGAAGGTGCAGTTGGTACTGGAATGATTTGATCTTTAGTTAAATTTCTATAGACTGTAACATCCAATGAAATGCGATCGTTGAAAAAAGCAAGGTCCAAACCTAATTCACGTCCAATGGAACGCTCAGGTCGTAAATTTGGATTTCCTACTCTTCCTTGGTACGTAAAACCAGGAACACCATTTACAGGGAAAATGTTTGAACCGAATCCGCTATTTAAATCTGTTGTTACAAAACCAGGATTATTATTTGCATATGCTGGTGCATCGTTACCTACAGCAGATAAGTTACCACGCAATTTACCATAACTCAATACTTTCTTAGCTGCATCGGATAAATGTTGACTAAATAACCAAGAAGCTGAAGCCGATGGATAGAAATACGAACGATTTCCTTCAGCTAATGTAGAACTCCAGTCATTACGGCCAGTTAATTCAAGAAAGAAAAATTGATCGAAATTCATATTCAAGGTACCATACACGCCAATTTTACGGTTTTGAGTCAAAATATTTTCTGATTCAATTTTACTTGTAGCATTACCAAAGTTGTAATAGTTTTCGACCACAAGACCATTTGTTGTCGGATCTATGTTTGAAGATAAGAAATTAGTACGACGACTTACCATAGAGTGACCCAATAAACCATTAATACCTAATTTATCAATTTGATAATTGATATTTAACATCAAATCGTTGAAGTAGTTCATTAAATTATCTGTAGACTCATAGTAACCACCATTCATAGATTTTGGCGAACCAGACCACAATTCTTCATAGGCTACTGAATTTAATTTAGGTGATTTCAAATACGTACGATCTGATAATGCTTCTCCACCTAAACGATTGGTCAATGTGAAATGTTGATTTATTTTCCAACCCACTGTAGTTTGACCAAACATACGATCATATCTGTTTCTATTGTCATAGTATTTGGCAACCCAATACGGATTTTCAGTATATGCACCATAATAACCATATCGTCTTGTTCCGCTACTATCAATTCCTCCCATAGAGTTAAATGGATCCTCAAGGTTAGCTAATTCAGCTATAGGTATATCACGCGGTTGTTGAGCAACATTGTTCCAAACTGAACCTCCACCTTGACCACCCTGATCCATACGAGAGCTACCATTAATGTAGTTTATACTCATAGAGCTAAAGAAGTTATTGTTGAATTCGTGATTTCCGTTGAAACGAATACTATAACGATCCAAGAACGTATTTTCAATAACACCTTTACTGTTCAATGAATTAAACGCTAAAAAGTAATTACTTTTATCATTTCCTCCACCTACCGAAAGGTTGTTTTCCCATGCTTGACCTCTATTGAAGAAATCTCTCACGTTATTTTCAACTGGGCTGTATGGTTTTACTTTTTGTTGACCATTGATAATTTGACCCCAAGGACGTACTTGACCATCAAATGGTAATCCCCAACTGAAGTTTTCTCTTCTATCGTCAAAAACCCCATTCAAATCACCTTGCCCATAACTGTTTTGGAAGGTAGGATATTTCAAAACATTCGACCATGTGTAACCTGTAGAAAAGCTGATTTCATTTTTTCCAGCTTTACCTTTCAATTTACCTGATTTAGTCGTAATCATGATAGCACCATTGGCACCTTCAGAACCATATAAAGCAGTCGCTGCAGGTCCTTTCAAAACAGACATACTTTCGATGTCATCCGGATTGATATCATTACCCCGGTTACCAAAGTCAATTTGTTGTAAACTATTGGCTTGTGTTCTATTGCCGTTATTCAATGGAATACCATCCACAACAATTAAGGCATTGTTATTACCAGTAATTGATTTCTCACCACGAATAACAACGCGTGTAGAACCACCAGGTCCGCCGGTTGAACTTGTTACGTTCACACCAGAAACTTTACCAGTTAAAGCACTTAAAGCACTTGTATTATTACCTCTATTAATTTCTTCGCTGCCTAATGTAGCCGTTGCATAACCTAAACTAGATTTTTCACGTTTAATAGCTTGAGCAGTTACAACGGTTTCGCGAATAGATTGTTGATCGCCTGCCATTTTAATGCTCATACCATCACGAGCTGTTTTTTCAGCTGATTTCATACCAATAGCACTAATCGAAAGGGTAACTCCTTCTTCAGAGTTTAATCGAAACATTCCATTGGCATCAGTCACTGTACCTTTGTTCGATCCTTTTATTCGAATCGTAGCACCAATAACTGGATCCCCTTTTTCATCAAGGATTTGTCCTTTGATTGTGTTGGATTGTGCCAACATAATCTGCATACTTGAAATCATCAAGACTAGCAGTAATAATAGTGTTTTCTTCATACTAAAATTGTTTATATTTTGTTCTGACAGTAAATATGAGCGTAAACATATCTACAAGATTGCTGATTTGCAAATTTTATTTAACATTTGTTTCTGAAATACTTAACAATTTAGATATTTAAAAACTTGTTAACTTATTATAATTATTTATATTTATCCTTTTTTGCATTGATTATCAATGTTTTAATACCACTTTTAAATATATTCTGTTGAAATATTTTGCAAAACCAAGACTTAGGTCTTACCTTTGCGCTCCTTTTAATTTAAAAAACGGAAAAAACATAAACTCTAAATCATAACAATGAGACATTTAAGCTACAAAACCAAGTTTGCAAACAAGGAAACACACAAACCAGAATGGTTCGTGATTGATGCTACAAACCAAACTGTTGGTCGTATGAGTGTTAAAATCGCAAATGTATTGCGTGGCAAACACAAACCAACCTATACTCCACATGCTGATGCTGGCGATTTCGTCATCGTATTAAATGCAGAAAAAGTCATTTTTACTGGAGATAAGATGAATCAAAAAATATATTTAAACTATAGCGGCTATCCAGGTGGTAAAAAAGAAGAAACTGCAAAGGATCTTTTGGCTCGCAAACCAGAAGCGGTTGTAGAACGTGCTGTAAAAGGTATGTTACCTAAAAACAGACTTGGACGTGCGATGTACAGAAAATTATTTGTATATAAAGGAGACCAACATCCTCACACGGCACAAAAACCACAAGAATTAAAATAATCCAATTAATCATATCTCAAAAAATATCTCACTATAATGGAAAAACAAAAAAAAGCAATCGGTCGTAGAAAAGAAGCCGTAGCCCGTGTATACCTTTCAAAAGGAAACGGAAAAATCACGGTAAACGATCGTGATTATAAAGTTTATTTCCCCTTAATGTATTTGCAAAATCAAGTTGAACTTGCGCTTAAAACTATCGATGGTTTGGACAAGTTTGATGTAAATGTAACAGTTGATGGTGGCGGACAAAAAGGTCAAGCAGAAGCGATTAAATTAGGACTTTCGCGTGCATTGTGCGATCACGATGCTGAAAATCGTGTCGCGTTGAAACCTGCTGGTTTGTTAACACGTGACCCTCGCTCGGTAGAACGTAAGAAATTTGGTCATAAGAAAGCACGTAAGAGCTTCCAATTCTCTAAACGTTAATCCTTTCCGATTTATATTCATCTATTTCAAAAACAACTTAACGAACTACATATATCATGTCAGAAAATACAACATTACAACAGCAATTACTCGACGCAGGTGTACACTTTGGACATCTTCGCAAAAAATGGAATCCCAAAATGTTGCCTTACATTTTTGCTGAGAAAAAAGGTATTCATATCATTGACCTTAACAAAACCGTTGAAGGTTTGAACGAAGCTGCTGCTGCAATGAAACAAATTGCTAAAAGTGGTAAAAAAATATTGTTTGTCGCTACAAAAAAACAAGCGAAAGAAATCGTTACTGATTGTGCTCAACGTGTAAATATGCCTTACGTTACTGACCGTTGGTTAGGTGGTATGTTGACAAACTTTGGTACAATCCGTAAAAGTGTCAAAAAAATGCAAAGCATCGAAAAAATGCTTGAAGATGCTAGCATCAGCATCAACAAAAAAGAGCGTTTAACATTGAAGCGTGATATGGAGAAAATGAACAAAGTATTGGGCGGTATATCTAATATGGCACGTACTCCAGCAGCTCTTTTCATCGTAGATATTTCTCACGAACATATCGCAATGTCTGAAGCAAAACGTTTAGGCATCACTACTTTTGGTATGGTTGATACAAACAGCGATCCAAACAAAGTTGACTTTGCTATTCCTGCAAACGATGACGCTACAAAATCTATTGCTATCATAACTAATTTCATCACAGCTGCTATCATTGAAGGTTTACAAGAAAGAGAAACTGAAAAAGATAAAATGGACGAAAGCGATGATGAAAACAATGAAGATAATACAATCATTGGATTAAGCGAAGGTGAAGAAGGTGATGATGCAAAAAAAGCACCTCGCAAAAAAGCTAGCGGAACGCGTAGAACAACTGCAGCAAAAAAATAATAATTCGTTGTTGAGATCATCAACATACACAATTTTAACCATAACATAAGTGAATTAACAGACATCTGTTGATTCACTTTTTTAAAAAAATAAACATATATCATGAGCTCAGTAACAATAACAGCCTCAGACGTAAACAAACTTCGTCAACAAACTGGCGCCGGCATGATGGATTGCCGTGCAGCATTACAAGAAACCAATGGTGACTTCGAAGCCGCTATTGATTATCTTAGAAAAAAAGGTCAAAAAGTAGCAGCTAAACGTAGCGACCGCGACGCTAAAGAAGGCGTAGTAATTGCTAAAACAACAGCTGATAATAAAGTTGGAATCGTAATCAATTTGACATCTGAAACAGATTTCGTAGCAAAAAATGAAGATTTTATCAATTTAGCATTGAGTTTCAGCGAAACTGCTATTGCAAACAATTGTACTTCATTGGATGCTTTGAAAGCAGCACCATATGAAAACATTACTGTTGCTGATAAAATATTAGATACTGTTGCTAAAATTGGTGAGAAAATTGACATCACATCATTTGAGCGAGTTGAAGCTGCAACTGTAGTAGCATACAACCATGCAGGCTATCGTGTAGCCGTATTGGTCGGTATGAATAAAGATCACAATGCAAACGTAGAAACTGCAGGTAAAGATGTTGCTATGCAAATCGCAGCTATGAATCCTGTAGCCTTAGATCCACAATCAGTTCCTGCTGAAACTGTCGATCGTGAAAAAGCCATTATCATGGATCAAATGAAAGCTGACCCTAAAATGGAAGGAAAACCAGAAGAAATGTTATCAAAAATAGCTGATGGTAAAATCAATGCTTATTTCAAAGAAAACACATTACTTGCACAACCATTTGTAAAAGACGGTAGCAAAACAGTGAGTGAATTTTTGAAATCAGTTGAAAATGATTTACTAGCAACTTCTTTTGTTCGTTTGAACATTGGTTAACATAACACATTAATATTGTTAAAAAGCTGCTTTTCGAAGCAGCTTTTATTTTTAGATTACGCTATATAATCATTTCAAAAGTCATAGAATTGTAAAAAAATCTATGGCTTTTTTAATTTGACTAACAAAATAAGACATTTTTACGTCATCTTGTTGATTCAAATTTCAACTTAATAAAATTACATTATGTTAAAAAAATTATTCTTTACGTTTTTACTCACAGCTATTAGTTGGCTGAGTTATAGCCAATGTGCTGGTATCATGTTTAATGCCGCAGTAAATGGCAATACTACAACCTTTGTTTCTACTTTACCTGCTGGATATACTGCGAATGGTTATACTTGGTCTTTTGGCAATGGAGGTACTGCTAACACAGCCAATCCAGTTTATACCTATGCTAATGCAGGTTGGTATTATGTATGCATGACTGTTTGGGGACTTACGCCAAACAATACTGTTTTCCAATGTTCAATGTGCGATTCTGTACAAATTGGTAATCCCGTCCAACCGTGTAATTCAAATTATTTGTTTACACAATCTGGATTCACCGCTAATTTTACCAGCTTAGCAACCGGACCTGGAACTATAACAAATTATGCTTGGAATTTTGGCGATGGGAATCAATCTAATCTGCAAAACCCATCACATACCTATGCCAATGCGGGAACCTATATTTCTTGTTTAACTATTTATGGTGTGAATAATGGAATAACGTATACTTGTTCATATTGTGATACCATTGTTATCAGTAATCTTGGTCAACCATGTAATGCAAATTTTGTATCTACACAAATTGGATTAAATGCTGCCTTTTCTAACCAATCGACTAGCCCTGGCCCTATAACAAACTACCTATGGACCTTCGGCGATGGTAATACTTCAAATATACAAAACCCTTCACATACCTATGCAACCGCAGGAAATTACAATGTTTGTTTGACTGTTTCTGGTGTAGACTCAAACAATAATACATTTTCTTGTACTTATTGCGATAGCATTAATGTTCAAACAGTTGGAACACCATGTAATTCTTCTTATACATATGTAGCAGGTGCTGGCAATTCAGTTTCATTTACAAGTACTTCTACTGCACCTGGTCCTATATCTAATTATCAATGGGCATTTGGCGATGGAGGCACTGCTAACACTCCCAATCCAACACATACATATGCAAATCCAGGTTGGTATAATGTATGTTTGACTATTTCAGGACAAACAGCTGCTGGATTTTTTCAATGCTATACTTGTGACTCAATTTATGTAGGCAATACACCAACACCTTGTAATGCAGACTTTTCTTATGTTTATAGTGCAGCCAATACATTAAATTTCACCAATACTTCGACAGGAAATGGCACACTATCATCTAGTATGTGGATGTTTGGCGATGGTAATACTTCGACTCAAACAAATCCAACTCATACTTATTCTACATCAGGTTGGTTCAACGTTTGCCTAGTGGTCAGTTTTGTCAACAATGGATTAACGACTACATGTACCTATTGCGATTCAGTATTTGTGCAAGGCGGTATAAATCCTACAAACTGTTTTGCAACTGCTAACTTTACAGGAAATATTGCAGGTAATACAGCTAATTTTATTAATACTTCAACATGTGTTGGTTGTACTAGTACTTCTTATGTTTGGGACTTTGGTGATGCAACTTATTCAACACTCAATAGTCCTTCTCATACGTATAGCAGTTCGGGCAACTATAATGTTTGTTTGATAGTAAATGGTATAGACTCAATGCAACAAATTTGTAGTGATACATTTTGTTATACAATTACAATTGGAACTTTAGGTTTGAATTCTGTAGAAACAAATACGTTAACTGTATATCCAAATCCTACAAGTCAAATGCTTGAAGTTAAAATTCCACATGCAGGAATCTACGATTTAAAAATTATTGATATCACTGGTCAATTGATTCGTAAGCAAACAGTTCAACCTTCCGATTTAAATCTCAAATTGGATGTTAGTGAGTTGGTACGAGGTATGTATTTCATACAAATCAATAATGCTGAACGAACTTATCGAAACAGTTTTATAAAACAATAGCTTGGTTTATGGTTTGTTTATACAAAAACTGCAATCCAATTGGATTGCAGTTTTTTATTGGTATTAATTTTTCAACTCTTTAAGACTATGCATATTGTGTCAGTTTATCTTTTCGACAAAATGCAAATAAATGAATGCCCTTGTCTTTACAGTAGTCAACAGCCATACTAGACGGAGCAGAAACTGCAGCAAGATTTGGTATTTTTGCTCTATAACATTTACTAACAATTTCGTAGGAAACCCTACCGCTCACAAGAATGCAAGCCGCTTGCTGAAGTTTATGTTGCATCAATACACTACCTATTACTTTATCTACTGCATTGTGGCGACCAATATCCTCTTTGCAATCCAACATATTGCCTTTAACATCAAAAATTGCAGATGCATGCGAACCTCCAGTATGTTTAAAATTAGATTGTACTGTATTCATTTTTTCAAACATTAAAAAAAGTGCTTCGGGAGAAATTGAAAATGTTGATTGGATTTTTTCACCCTCTAATTCTAAATCTGCTTCATACTTTCCGCACATCCCACAACTTGTAACGGAGAGTAAATTACGCTGAGTAGCTATGCCTTTGCCTAATAAAGGTTCAGGAATACTAACATTTACTTTTGTGACATAATGATGTTCATTTGTTTCTATTATTTCAAATTGTGGATTCATTTCACCGCCGTATACATCTTCACTTAACAAAATCCCTCTAGTTAGTTCTTCTTCAAAACCTGGGCTTCGCATGGTCATTGTATATGGATTTCCATTGACAGCAATACTGAGCATTTCTTCTATCGTCAATGCATCTTCAACTTCTTGGAAATGTCCAGATTCATATTTTTGAGCTTTTGTATAATACACAAGATAGTTTTTATCCAAAGATACATGTCATCGGTAATTGAAGCTAAAAATATTAATACTCTTTGGTGAGTGCAAAGAAATACTTTACATTAAAATTTTAAAAAACTACATTCAAAACAAAGAACATTTTAAGTTAATTGTATTATTTCTAATGCAATTCTCAATGTATAATTGTTTACAAGGGTAAATCCTATCATATATAAAAAAATGAATTTTATTGACAAAAAAAGAGGAGCCTCAACTCCTCTTTTTACTATCTTCTAAGTACTATTTACTTTTTAAGAAAGTCCGCTAATCTTGCCGTTGTTGTCTATATCCATATGTTCCGATGCAGGAACAGCAGGTAAACCTGGCATACGCATCATGTCGCCCAATATCGGAATTACAAACCCTGCACCAGCTGCAAATTCAAATTCGCGTACATTGATTGTAAACCCTCTAGGACGTCCTACTACAGTTTCTTTATCGCTGAGCGATTTTTGTGTTTTCGCCATACATATTGGCATTTTGTCATAGCCCAAACTAACAATCATTTTTAATTGTGTTCGTGCCTTTGATGAATATTCTACACCATCAGCTCCATATATTTCAGTGGCAATGGTTTTAATTTTATCTTCGATAGACAAGTTCCAATCGTACAATGGTTTAAACGAATTGGTACCACTTTCTATGACATCACAAACTGTCTGAGCCAACTCTTTTGTACCTTCTCCACCTTTAGCAAATCCATATGATACAATTGCTTTTACACCGTGCTTCGCACATTGTTCTTGTACATATTGTATTTCTTCGTCTGTATCTGCTGGAAAATAATTAATCGCAACAACAGGCGTAATGCCAAATTTTTTACAATTTTCAATATGCTTTTCCAAATTTTCAAATCCTTTCGATACTCGCTCTATGCTAGCCGTATTGTATTCCTCTTTCTTAGCACCTCCATGATGACGAAGTGCACGAATAGTAGCGACAAGGACAATAGCATCTGGCGCTAAATTGCCGTAGCCACATTTAATATCCATAAATTTTTCAGCGCCTAAATCTGCGCCAAATCCAGCTTCTGTCACCACATAATCGCCCAAACTCAATCCCATTTTTGTAGCCAAAATGGTATTGGTTCCTTGCGCAATATTAGCAAAAGGTCCACCATGCAATATTGCTGGATTACCTTCTAATGTTTGAACCAAGTTTGGCTTGATCGCATCTTTCAACAGCAATGCCATAGCGCCTTCTGCTTTTAGATCTCGTGCAAAAATCGGTTTTTTATCAAACGTATGTCCTACAAATATATTTCCAAGTCGGTTTTTTAAATCATCTATATCTTTACTCATACATAAGATGGCCATCACCTCAGATGCAGGCGTAATATTAAAACCATCTTCGCGTGGTATACCGTTGCCAGTGCCACCAAGTCCTATCGTAATTTGACGCAACGAACGGTCGTTCATATCCATGACACGCTTCCACTTAATTGTACGTGGATCTATGTTTAAGTTACCAGCTTTGTTTTGTAGATTATTGTCAATCAAAGCAGCCAATAAATTGTTTGCCTTTTCTATTGCTGCAAAGTCGCCTGTAAAATGCAAATTAATATCCTCCATAGGTATAACTTGCGAATAGCCACCGCCAGCTGCTCCACCTTTTATACCAAACACTGGTCCAAGACTTGGTTCACGCAAAACCACTACAGCCTTCTTCCCTATTTTATTTAAGCCTTCGTTTAACCCTATTGAAACTGTAGTTTTACCTTCTCCTGCAGGAGTGGGATTGATAGCCGAAACTAGAATTAATTTGGCTTTTTTTACTTTTTCTTCGTCGATTAAATTCAACGGCAGTTTCGCTTTGTTTTTACCAAAATAATGTAAATCATCTTCATCTATGCCTATTTTGGCCGCTATAGTTTTGATGTGTTTAATGTCTGCGCTTTGCGCAATTTCTAAATCTGAAGGAAATGACATAGTGCGTTTTAGTTTTGAGTTTAAAATATTGAAAGGATAAATATAGAAAAAAAATTGACATTCTTTGCATTCTTAAACACTGCCAAAACCTTATTTTTATCAGTATAGCATTTTATTGACAAGCTATAGTTTCGAATCACGTATTTTTGCTACATGGAAGGTTTTATAAACAAGGTTGCAGAAAGCGGAATTATAACCATCAATTTGGAAGATTTTATAGTCAATGATGTCCTCATTTTTGATTTAAAGCCATTTCTTTTCATGGAACTTATCTTGAAAGAAAAAGACTTCAGAGCTGCTCTTCTGGCACATGATTGGTCGTTATACGAATCCAAGCATGTTGTAGTTACATGTAGTGCCGATGCAATCATTCCAGTATGGGCTTACATGCTCGTTTCATCCTATCTGCAACCCGTTGCGAAATCGATGTGGGTAGGCCAACCTGATTCTATGCAACAACAGCTGTTGCTACAACAAATTCAACAGATGGATACCACTGAATATACAGATAAACGTGTGGTAATCAAGGGCTGTGGCGAAATTCCAATCCCAGAGAGTGCTTATGCTGCAATCACCTTCAAACTTAAGCCTATAGTCAAAAGTATAATGTACGGCGAGCCTTGTAGTACAGTTCCTATTTTTAAAAAGAAATCTAGTTAATATTATATAATTTCACCACATTATGATGATTAAAAAAATAAACCTATTGGCATTGCTTTGCCTGACAATCAATGCGTTTGCACAAAGTAATAATCCCCGCTACATAAAAACGGAACAAGACCAAGAACAAGTTATTGAAAGACAACCTTTCAATTCAAATATACCATTAAATGTGACAGCGCCTTCTTTGCCTAAAACATATACTTTATTTGGCGAAAAAATACCATTAGAGCAATGGGATATTCGCGAACGTTTTGATCGTGAATTGTTGGTCAATACCTATATGCAAGGTACAACATGTTATATCATCAAATTAATGGGTCGATACATGCCAATGATAGAGGAACGGCTTAAAGCAAACAATGTACCTGATGATTTTAAATATTTATGTATTGCTGAAAGTGCGTTGCAAAATCAAATTTCAAAAGCAGGCGCTGTTGGGTTTTGGCAATTTATGAAAGGCACTGCACCAAGCTTTGGATTACATATCGACAATGAAGTCGATGAGCGATATAATCCTGAAAAAGCAACTGACGCTGCATGTGCATATCTAAAACAAGCCTACAACAAATTTGGCAACTGGACAGCAGCCGCGGCCTCATACAATTGTGGTATGGGTGGATACAATGGCGCTATGACAGCTCAAGGTGAAAGTAGTTTTTATAATTTGCAATTGCCCGAAGAAACGATGCGTTATATTTTTAGAATTGCAGCATTAAAATATATTTTATCAGAACCTGCTCGTTCTGGATTTAAATTTGGATACGACGATGTCTACCATCCTGTCAATGTCAAAAAAGTAACAGTAACATACGGTCTTGGTGATTTGATTCAGTATGCTAAAAACAAAGGCACGACTTACAAAATGATCAAGTTACTCAATCCTTGGATGCGTGAAAAGTATTTAAATAATCCAGGCGGTCGAACCTACACAGTATTATTACCGGCAAATTAGTGCTTAGATTTTCGTACATTTACCTCAATAGTTTTATGGAATACACGCTCAAAAAATCGCTCGGTCAACATTTTCTTCACGATGAAATGATTTGCAAACAAATTGTAGATGCCTTGTCTACTGATGCAAAAAAAGTGTTGGAGATTGGTCCAGGTGCTGGTGCATTGACGAAATATTTGGTAAAAATGCCTTTCGAAGAATATAAATGTATTGAATTAGATAAAGAAAAAGTAGACTATATCATTCGTCATTTTCCTACCTTAAAAGAGCATGTCGAACACGATGATTTTTTGCAAGCCGAACGTCCATTTGAAGGTCACTTTTCTGTAATAGGAAACTTCCCATATAATATTTCTACTCAAATTATTTTTAAACTGTTGGACTGGAAAGAAGATGTAGACGAAATCGTGGGCATGTTTCAAAAAGAAGTTGCACAACGTATTGCATCGCCTCATGGCACCAAAAATTATGGAATCATGAGTGTCATTACCCAATGCTATTTTGATATTGAATACTTGTTCGATGTACCTGCAACGAGTTTTACACCACCGCCAAAAGTAGTATCGGGCGTTATACGTTTGAAACGTAACAACAATCCTTATCAAGTTGATGATTATATCAAGTTTAAAAAGTTTGTCAAGGCTGCATTTAGTCAACGACGAAAGACACTTCGCAATAGTTTAAAATCGTATGTTGCAGCAGAAAAACTGACAAGTGAAATCTTTGGCAAACGCTCAGAACAATTGAGTGTACAAGCTTTTGTAGATTTATATAACGCAACAAAAAATTCTTAAGTACTTTAAAACACACATCAAAAAACACTATTTTGCATGGTGAATCAAATACTCATTGCGGCTCCGATATCAAACACTTTGAAAGAAGCGCTTCTTTCAAAAGGGTACAATTTGGTGGATGAACATTGTCTCGAATTAAATACTATAGTTGGTATTATCACTTCGAATAAGTTACAATTGAATGCAACTACGTTGCCCAATTATCCGAATTTGAAGTGGATAGCACGATTAGGTTCTGGCATGGAAATCATCGATACTGTTTATTGCGATCAGCACAATATTCGTTATTTCAGTTCGCCAAAAGGCATAGCCAATGCTGTAGCTGAACATACCACAGGTATGCTGTTGAGTTTATTGCATCGTATTCCAAGTTCTTTTGCCGAAATACAGCAGCAAAAATGGATACGTGAGCCGAATAGAGGAGTTGAACTTGAACATAAAATTGTAGGCATAATAGGGTACGGACATACTGGAAGTGCTTTTGCTTCAAAATTGAAAGCCTTCAACACAAGCATATTAGCTTACGACAAAAACAAATCTGGATTTGGCGATGACATCATTGAGGAATCAAGCTTAGAACGTATTCAAGCAGAAGCCGATATTATTTCGTTTCACGTACCGTTGAATGCTGAAACGCGACACTATTACAATCAAACTTTTTTAAACCAAACCAAAAAAAATCATATTCTCATCAATGTATCTCGTGGAGCGGTATGTGATACAACTGTCATTCTTCAAGGGCTTCAAAGCGGTCAAATACATGGTGCATGTTTAGATGTTTTAGAAGAAGAAAAAAACATACATGACATCTTACTTCAAGTAGATAATATCATAGAAAGAATACTTCATCACAATGTCATTTTAACACCCCATATTGCTGGTTATTCTATGAATGCAATCGAGAAAATGAGTATGGAATTATGGTTACAACTCAACGAAATTATTTAGGATGAAAAAATATACGAAGGAAATTAATGTAACTGGAACCTATATCGATTTTAACGACCATGTCAATAATATTGAATTTATCAAATGGGCTCAATTTGTATCCGAGGAGCATTGGAACTTACTCGCTACGCCACAAATGATTAATGATTATATCTGGGTTGTTTCTCGAAATGAAATAGACTACTTCAAACAAGTAAGACTTGGTGATACGATTCAATTGGTTACATGGATAGAATCTACTGTAAAAGCGACTTCTGTTCGTGTCATTGAAATATTTAATGTAACGCGAAATGAACTCGCAGCAAAAGCCAAAATCATGTGGTATGCATTAGATCCTCAAACCAAACGCCCAAAGCGAATAGCAGAAGATGCTAAACAATTATTTGAGGAATGACAATTATGATTTGTATTGTAAAATGCCCTTAACAATTTTCTCGCACAACTCTACTTTATTTTTTTCATCAAGAATGACATTCAAATCTTTCTCATTTGAAAGATATCCCAATTCCAATAAAATAGTAGGGACTTTCATATCATCTAAGGATTTTAATTTACGAGAATCTACACCTAAAAATCTCATTTTGTTGAAATAGTATATTTCTGAGCTCATATATTTACTCAACATGGTGTTCTCATACGTCAAGTTTGTTTTGCTGATGAAGCATTGCATACCATTTTGCGTAACATCTTTGCTGTAATTAAAATGTACCATGACATATACATTAGCTTGATGCTTTCCAGCAAACTCATTTCGTTGGCTAAAATCTAGTTTTGTATCTCCTTCGCGTGTCATAAATACATTGATTCCTTTTGCTTCAGCTTGCTTTTTAATTTCTAATGCATACGCTAAAGCTAATTCTTTTTCAGTTTTGCCATTAGCAGCTATACCACCAGCATCATTTCCGCCATGACCTGCTTCCAAAACTAAATTAATTGTTTTTTGCGCAGTCGCAATATTGATAGAAAATAAACAAATGAACAAGGTTATGATGGATGCTATTGATTTCATTGTATAAAATTTTGATTTTGTTTTACTAATCTTTAGACGAAGTTATTGCAAGTTAGGTTTGAAAAGGGAATGTTATAGTTTATTTTTTAAGAAATTTGTCAATAGCGTTTCGTGTAAATGTACTAAGTACTAATTTGCCACTCATTGCTGCTCGATCTTCTAAAAGTGACCCCCAATGTTCAGTACCTGTCCAAAATACTTTTTTTAGCATAGCCATAGCCTCAGGATTACTGTGCGCTAGTTTATCTGCTAAATGATTCACTGCATCATCCAATTCTTCTGTATTTTTATACAATTCAGAATACAAACTATGTTTTTTAGCCCATTCAGCGCTACGCCATTCAGTGGCATCAATAGCCAATTGCGCAAAGCAAGATGTGCCTAGTTTTCGTTCTACAGCGGGCCCTACTACAAATGGACCAATACCTACAGCCAATTCGCTTAGTTTGACTGATGCTGCTTCGGTAGCAATACTGTAATCACAAGCAGCAGCTAAACCTACACCACCACCTACGGCTTTGCCATGTATTCGACCAATGACAAATTTATGTGCTTTGCGTATTGCATTAATCACATTGGCAAAACCCATAAAGAATTTTTTACCATCAGCTTCATTTTGAATGGCTACCAATTCGTCAAAACTTGCTCCAGCACAAAAAGCCCCAGTACCAGCGGAACGTAGAATGATAACTTTAATACGCTCATCTTGACCAGCTTTTTCAATAACTTTAGCCAAATCATTTAATATCTTGGCTGGTAATGAATTACTCGCAGGATGAAAAAATTCTATCGTAGCTATACCATGATCGAGTTCTGTATTTACATATCCTTGTGCTGTTTCTGCCATAATTGTCAAATTTTTGAATTTGTAAATATAAATTAAATTCTTGTCAAAATGTGGATACTGAAACAATTTTAGTGGTTAACATCTGAATATTTATTGACTTTTACGCATAGTTTGCTTCAATAAGGGCAAATTCTGAATTACATTGTACATTTGCTTCATGCCTGATATTATTCAGTTATTGTCCGATAACATTGCCAATCAAATAGCTGCTGGAGAGGTCATACAACGACCGGCTAGTGCCGTAAAGGAGATGCTCGAGAATGCCATAGATGCTGGCGCTACACAAATACATTTAATCATAAAAGACGCTGGAAAAGAACTCATTCAAGTCAATGACAATGGTAAAGGCATGAGCCCAACCGATGCACGGGTGTGTTTTGAGCGCCACGCTACATCAAAAATTAAATCCATAGATGATTTATTTGCGATTCGTACAATGGGCTTTAGAGGCGAAGCATTGGCATCAATAGCTGCTGTAGCTCAAGTGGAATTGAAAACACGAACGCTAGCAGACGAAATTGGCACTTGTATTCACATTGAAAATAGTACCGTAAAATCGCAGGAGCCTTGTCAAGCTTCAGTAGGAAGTAGTTTAATGGTAAAAAATCTATTTTACAACGTTCCAGCTCGGCGAAATTTTTTGAAATCCAATACAGCAGAAACACGCCATATTGTTGATGAATTTATACGAGTTGCTATGGCATTTCCTGCCATCACATTTCGCTTTACCAATAACAATACTGATATATTTAATTTAGAAGCAGGGAAACTTAAACAACGTATCATTGGCTTACTCGGCAACAACCTTAATACAAAACTTGTGCCTGTAGATGAACCAACAGAAATTGTTTCTATTCGTGGATTTGTAGCCTCACCCGATATGGCATCAAAAACGCGAGGCAATCAGTTTTTCTTTGTCAACAACCGATTCATCAAAAGTGCCTACCTCAATCATGCTGTTACCCAAGCTTATAGAGATTTAATAGCCAAAGATGAGTTTCCAATGTTTGTTCTTTTTATTGATATTGAACCCAATCGCATTGATATCAATGTTCATCCAACAAAACAAGAAATTAAATTTGATGATGACAAAATCGTTTATTCTTTTGTCAATTCAGCTGTAAAACATGCCCTGAGTAAATACAGCATTGCACCGTCTTTAGATTTTAGTTTGGACTCCAACATTGAAACACTTACAGCAGTAACGCAACCCTTTTCGCGCGATACACAGGAACGAACCAAAGGTGATTTTTTGTTTCAATCTTTTGGCGAAAAAGGACGATCTCATTTTTTAGATAAAAAAGAAGATATACGCAACTGGAAAGATTTATACAAAATTCAGGATGAATTTAAACTTCAAGGTGAACCTATACCTGCACAAACTGAAACTGAACTTATCGAGCATTCTACTACGTTAGATTTACCAGTTGAAGAGTTTACGCAACAGTTTATACAATTGAATGCCGCATATATAATCGCTACCACCAAAACTGGTTGTATATTTATCGATCAGCATTTGGCCCATCAACGTGTTTTGTACGAACAGTTTGAACATATCAATCAACAAGCTATTCCAATTCAAAAATGTCTAATACCTCAAACCATTGAGCTTCAACCCGCAGATGCTATTTTAGTTCAAAGTATTTTACCTGATTTATATTTGCTTGGTTATGAATTAGAAGAATTTGGGACCAATACATTCATTATTCAAGGTATTGCATCAGATGTAAAACCCGGCAATGAAAAAGCATCCATTGAAAAAATAATCGATGCGTATAAATTTTATTCATCAGAAATCAAATTGGATAAACGTGAAAAATTGATTCGAACATTAGCGATGCAAAAAGCAATTCCATATGGTCAAAAATTATCATCAGTCGAAATGCAAGAATTGTTTCAAAATTTATTGCGTTGCGAACAGCCACAGTTGTCGCCCGCAGGCAAAAAAATATTTGTAAAACTTGGTCATCAAGATATTGCACAATTGATACATCATGCCTAAACATTTGATTATTCTTTTAGTGGTTTTACTTTTTGGTAGTTGCAAAAAAAAGAGCATCAAATCATCTTATATTGATTACTCCATTGCGGAAGATGTTCAATTAAATAAAATGGTATCTATAGGTAACAAATTAATCATTGTTGGTGGTGAGCGTTTTTACAAAGCTCGAATGTATAGTTTTGAAAAAAATTTAGTATCGCCTATTCCCTTACCTACAACAATTACGAACAAAGAAATTTATGGCATTGATATCAGCAGCAATGGCGGCTTATTAGCAGTTGGATATGATGCATCAATTTATACGAGCAATGATAGTGGATTCAGTTGGAATTTTATACAAGATCAATCCTGGAAAGAGTTTCAATCTATTGCATTTAGAGATGTAGATTCTGCTTTTATTGTTGGCGGTTATGGATTTGAAAAAGGAATTTTAGTCCGAACGAATAAAGAAGGTGCAAGCGATGTTCAATTGAGACAAGAACAAAATTTCGAACTCACAGATATTCAATTTGTAACTTCGAGTACAGGATATTGTGCTGGATATGGTGCGATACTCAAGACAATTGATGGTGGTCAAAATTGGAATTATACATCAGCAAAAAACGACTTTTATAAAGCCATGAGTTGGAAAAATACAACAGAAGGAGTTGCAGTTGGATTTAATGGTAGTATAATTAAAACTACAGACGGTGGCGACACATGGAATACGATTCGAAATGGAAATCAATTTTTAAAAAAGAAATGTAGATTTTTAGACATTGCATATAACCAACAAAGCGTATATGCTGCAACAGGTGAAAAAGGATGCATTGTAATCAGTAAAGATGATGGTGAAACATGGTTGGAACTCGAACCATTTACCAAAAATGATTTACGTGGCGTCTGTTTTAAAAATCAAAATACAATAGTTGTAGTAGGAACACATGGCACCATTGCCGAAGTCAATATTCCATAGTTACTGTTTTATCAATTTACGGACAAAATTCTTTCCATTTTCAAAGTTAATATTAAGCGTATAAATGCCAGTTGGCAACGTATTTAAATTGATTTGTGTGCTTGTTTGTTTTTGCAACAAAGCTATACTTGAAGTATATACAGTTCTACCCAATGCATTTACAATATTATAAGAAGCATTTTTATCAATATCATTGGTCGAAATAGTTATATTAAATTGCTTATCAAAAGGATTTGGGTACACAGCTATTTGATCTTCAATCAAGATGTTTTGACACGAGTTTTTAATTGAAGCTGTACCCAACTGAATATTTTTATGGTCAATATCCTGTTCAACCAGTTTGTAATAATTCATGACATTCGTTGAAGTATCTGTTAGTTGATATTCATTTTTAGAATACTTATTGTTGGCTTTAACAGTTCCTACAATTCGACTATAATTTTTTCCATCATTTGAATGATATACGACAAACGATTCTACGTTTTTCTCTGCTGATGTTTCCCAATCAAGTATTATTTTACAATCTTTTTCTACAGCAACAAAGGAATGAAATGTCAGCGGAAAAGGTGTTTCATTGAAATACTGTTTTGCTAAATTAAATGAGGCTATACCTACATCACGACCAATCAATCGACCTGGAATATCATCGAATGGAGGATGTATACCGCCCCAAATCCGAGACAAACTGGCTTCATTTGAAGCATCTTGATAAGTTGCCCATTGCAATTTTACATTCGTTGATGGCCCTTTCTCTATCACTAAAAAACCACTGTTTGCTGGGATTTCATATTCAGCTAATCCACCTGGAAAATAGTTACTTCCTGTTAATAATGTCATCACTTCTGCACCTGCTCTTGAATAGGTAGAATGACCAGATACATAGCCTGCAAAAGGAGGTGTCACAAATGTTTTACGCTGGTACGGCATCCAACTTTCAGCTAAAATCCAACCAACTTTACCAACATCTACTGAAGAATCTGCAATGTATTTAAAACCTCGCCAAGACTTGATTTTTATTTTATTCAAAAATTCATTGTTAACTCCAGCTAAAGAATCGCCGGCAGTTACAAGTTCGATGTAACCTGGAATCAAAGGAAGTCCACCTGGATGAAAATGTGGCAAAGTCGAATCGCTGGATTGGCCATATTCGGCCATTTTGCGTATAGCAGATATTGGCCTAGGCGAATCGTACCAACCTTTCACACTCCAAGCAGCTATAGCTGCATCATGCATAGCAGAACCCAATACAAAATACGATTTAATATCCCATTCAAGATTATCTACCACATCTCCAACACCTTGAAAACGCTTGGTAAACAGCGGATGGTCTCCAACATCATTGAGCAATACAAACCAATGTCCAGGTGGCGTTTCTGAATGCGGACCGTCTGCCCAAAATTGTGATGCAACACGCGTGTAATCACCACGTTTGATGAGGTTAGATGTGTAAGGTAAATTTGTTACTGGATTGATTGCATAGCCTTTTCCAGTATCACCACCATTGAAATAATTATAATATTGTTGTGATTGAAAAATGCTAGATGACATTAAGTTTACGTTGCCTGTGTGAGCAGGCGAAATATCAATCATTGTGGTATCATCGGGATCTAAATGTGAAGACCAAATACTTACCATTGTATGTCCCCATTTGAACAATTGACTTGATGAATCGGCTCTATTGGTCATGTGCAATAATGGTGGAGTTCCCGGATTTTTATAAACATTGTAAATAAATCCACTTCTAAAATACATTGTCAAATCTAAATTTGACATTGAAAATGGTCGCACATTGCCCCATTCTGGCCCTATAAATGCTGGTGTACTTGGTATAGGATTCCCACCTTGATCCAATGCTCCTTGAATAGTCATTTGTTGCCATCTGTTGGGATTTACCATATTAGGGTTTCCAAAACTATCTACAACTAATGGAGGATTAACAGGCGCGTAGCCAATAGCGCTATAATTTGCGATTTCATTTGAACCATCACCTAGTCCGAATTGAATTATTTTTTGACCAATATAATTGCCAAAATCTGCAGGCGTTCCATTTTGATAATTTACACTCGTATAATTGATATCGTAACCCAAGTTATTCATTAATGTATCAAATCTGAGTTTAGTCACAATCGCATTGGGTGAATTGCTAAAACGATAAACTAGCAAACGATATACAGCATAGCTTATTGCCATTTGTTGAGATGCAACTGTATCGTTCATCATGAGCGGAGCAGTTCCATTGTAAGCATAAGTCGTATTTCCAAACGTACGACCCAATACGTATTGATCAGCTTTTGGGTCATATGCAGCCCATGCTTCATACATGGCTAATGAAAAATGAAAGAGATTTCTAGCTTGTACAGGTGGTCGTGCTAAATCTTGACGAATAGCCATTAACATGACTTCATTCCATCTCCGTGCTATTGAATAATCAGCTAAAAGGCTATGACTAATGCACACAATAAATACTAATAGGTAAAATTTTTTCATTCGCTAATCGTAGGTTAGTATTCTAAAATACAAAAATAGATAAGAAGTTGAAGGAATTAAACGTTCGAATAGGCTTTAACTAAAAACGAATAGATATAAAAAAAGGGTCATATCTGACCCTTTCATTATTAATTTATTACTTGTTATACTATTTTTCAATATTAATTTTTCGTACTACTGACTGACCATCAGTAAATACAACTTTTACAAAATATACCCCTGATACTACATTGCTACAATCAAATTGTAATTTGTTATCTTGTTTAGTATGCTTTAAAGATAGTTGTTGACCTATTTGATTATACACAAATACTGAAGCTTGGTCAAGGTTTTTACCTTCAATATTAAATTGATTATTGGCAGGATTTGGATACACACTCACTTCTTTTGAATCGAACAATTCGCTATACGATAAAGGATAATCTACGGTAAAGTTATAGATAAATGATGTTCCAAAATCACCTTCAAAACTTAACAATGGACCACCAGATGCTTGTCTAAAACGAGCAAAACCAATTCCATCATTGTTTGCCCAAAAATCAATACCATCTTCATCTGTATCTGTTATTTTGAATTGGTAACATCCAAAACCTAATTGTAACGTATCTCGATACTGTGTATTATTAGCAAGACCTGTTCTGGACAATACTTGATTACCGTTTTCATCCGTAATTTCATAGCTAGTTTCAGCACCGAATAAATTGGTCTTAAACCAAATAATAAAATTGGATGGAACTACATTAGTTATGTTAAACAAACTTCTGAATTTATTGTTGTGGCTATAACCATCTGTACCATTATTAGGATTTTTGATTTCAACATTAAACACATTATTTGTAGGACCGTTTACAGCGCTCCATAAATTTTGAGAGAATGGCAATTTGACTTCTGCAGTCTCTAAAAATGCTAAATTACCTGTCCATGTAAACACTTCCTTAATGGTATTGTTATTTACCCAATACTCGATAGTCAAAGATGTCAAGGCAGTAGATCCTGTATTTTTGATAACAACAATTGGATTACTACAAATAGAATTAGTTCTAGCATATTCAACCTTATTGCTCGGATTTTTTACATCTATAATGGATGCATCAAGTGCAAAATTCGGATTACCATAATTGACCAATTGATTGCTGACCCAATAATTTGAAGAGCCGCTTGCGGTATTTAAACCATAATCGATATTGACTACTGAACCTGGTGTGCCAAAAGATGTAATATCCATTTCTTTTACATCGGTAGCCATACCCGGACACCAACCTGCACGATCATATATCCAAGTTCCGCCTTGAGGATAAACAGGATTTTCACCACATTTTTTCCATACATCCCAAGAAAATTCTGGTGCACCTCCATTGACATTGATAAAATGAGTTCTAGGTATAAATTCACCTTCTTGACCATGTCCTGTAATTGCTGTTTTTATTTTATAGGCTGTAGCATTCGGATTCAACAATATATTACGTGGTTCATATTTATCATCATTCATTATTGAAGTATACGAAGGAGATTCTACCCTCCAAAGGTTATTGATATCTTTTACATCGCGAGGTGGTGTTCCTACAATAAATACAAACTTAATATCCATATCTTCTTGACGTTCGCCACCACCATTGATAAACATTCTCTTACCACCTTTCAAAATAGGCGCATAATCAGTCACATCAAAGGTCCATGTTTTACCACTCATACCTAAATCAAGATTGATACCATAAGGTGTTACAAATGATACCAATTGAAATGCTGAAGGACTTCGTAAAAAATAGTTCAATTGAGTAATTGTAATCGAGCCAGTAGAAGCTATAACGACTGAATCTAAAAGTGTATTATTGTCGCCATCATAGACGTACATACTGCCAGACTGATAGTAAACATTCGTATCAAATGGTACAATATTATTATTGTTGCTTACAAAACTGTATACCGTATTCGAATTATTTTGAACAGAATCCATCACCACTATTGGGGTAATAGTTTGGGTATAAACACCTTGTACAAATGTCACAACTGGACGATTCGAAGTTTCTGTAAAATTTTTAAAACGGTCTTTACCTTTAAATATTCTCCAAAGTGGCGAACCGGTAGTTGTAGTAGCTGTTAAAGCTGCTGGCGATTGATCTAAAGATGTTGCGCCACTACCTTCGTTAAAGCGATAATAGGATAAAAGATTAGCATAATTTGGATGCGAAGCTGTTATTGTTTTGTGCATCCATGTTTGAATATCTGCTGGTTGTAATTCAACATTCCAAAGACTAAATTCATCGAATTTTCCATAATATGGATTCCCCATATTTGGCGCAGCGCCCAACATAAAATCATTGATTTGAACTGGCAAAGTAAACCCAGTGCCTGTATGCCATAGCGATCCATTTAAGTATATATTCATTATACCAGTTGTGGTATTTTTGGTAAATGTCCAATGATTCCATTGACCTTCAAATTCAGTACTTGTAGCTAGCTTGTTGATACGATCAAAAGGACCTCCAGATCCACAATCCCAATATACATTCGCATTTGACCAAGGGAAATGAATATTAACTTGTCTGTGGTTTTGAGCGTTGGTTGCATATGCAACTGAAGTATTAGTAGGTAAAAAATCTGGATTACCATAAGCCCAAAATGCAATGCTAATTTGATTACTAAATGTATTAAAATTTGTATTACCTAAAGTCATTTGATTACTTCCTGTAAATTCAAAATTATAATCGTTTTCATTAGAAACTAAACCTACAATTGTAGGCGTGTTTTCACTTTCAATAGTGTTGTTAGTAGCAGCGCCATTATTGCTAAAACTAAATTCAACCAATATATTATCAGTTCCGTTCCATGCGAAATTATTATAAAAATTAAATTGGTTAGTGCCCAACACAAAAGTTGTATTTAAAAAGTATACTTCTGAAAAACCTGTCATATCAGGTGAGCTTGAATTTAAAGTAGAAGCCGTAGTATGCTTCATTTTTATTTTTAAAAATTGTGCACCAGACCCTATGCTACTCAACATCATTTTTATACTTGAAATATTACCAGCTGTAAGTCCAGCAGCTGTCAATTCAGTAGCTGTCCAAAGGAATTGTGATTTTGATGTTGTTTGTTGTGCGTTGAACGGGCTTGACGACGTTGAATTAGACGTACCTACTGTAGCCATAGTTTCACTTATAGTGGCCGTATTAACAACATTGTGTTGTGTGTATTTATAATATGTAAATGTAGGTTGCGTGACATAATTATAATTTGTACCTGAGAAGCCTGTTATAATGTGCGAAGGATGTTTCGCTTTTGTCGAATCTACTTTTGTCGAATCTACAATATACGTGTTACAAGTATAATCCCACTCACCGCATCCAATATTGGTTTGACCTTGAATACCAGGAGAGATTAATCCATTTTTACATCTCATATTGTACATCATATATATTTTCTCAAAAGTTACACCTGGTAAATTTGGAAACTGAATAAACGTATCCCGACTGCTTGCAGTTTGAGTGTAATTAAACGTAGATGTTACAATCGTATCCCCTGCCACTTGAGCAATGGAAGAAATATACATCGAAGCGAAAACTAAAAATAGAAAAATTCTTTTCATGTTGGAAAAATTTGATCAAATCTACTTAAAATACACGCTGATATGAAAAAAAAAAGCCGATTCTTGCGAAATCGGCTATAAATAGAAAAAAAGTGTATTAATTAATCTTACGTATGATGTCTGAAGGAAGTGAAGTTTTGTGAACTAAAATAGCAATTGTTTTGTACTGAAAGAAAGCCTTTGATACATAAAGGTAACCTTTGTAGTCATTGGCATCGCCCCAACTATTTTTAACCATATAATATTCCTTACCATTTTGGTCTTTTGCAAGTCCTACAATGTGCATTCCATGATCATCGGTAGTGGTATAATTATCGAAGGCATCTTCACGATATTCTGCCGAAATTGTTCGTTCTTTTTTAGGTCCGTCAAACATCACTTTCATTTCATCTGCGCTCATGTCTTCCAATTCTTTTTCGGGCACAATGGCTACACCATTTTTCCAACTAAAATATTTTTCACTCACATCAGTAGCCCAAGCTACTGTATAGCCAGATTCTAAAGCATGATCTACAATTTCTTCCAACTCATTGAGTTTGACATTCATGACAGTTTGTAAGCTCCAATTATCAGGCACCATCAACAAAGTTGGCTCGTAATAAGGTGCATACGTAAATGATCCAAATTCGATATAATCGTTAGCGTTTAAACCTACTACTTCATTTGCAAAGGTCATAGGTGTATACTCTTTCCCTTTATACATAAACTTTTCTGGTACTTTACCCAGATAACTGTCTAAAGCTGCAGTGAAGGCTGGCAACCAATTTTTTGTCAATTTGCCATTTTTATTTTCAACAATACCTTTCAAAAATCCTTCCAATGCGGCTTGCATTTCACCAAATTTGTTTTTGGATGTTCCATAGTTCAAACCCGTATAGGCTTCGTACGGCATTGCGCCATACTTTTTGTAAATTTGAGCTACATCATGCAATTCTGCACCATCGCCCCAGCCTATGCTACCATGCATACGAACATAATTTCTTGCACGTTCAATGTAAGCACATCGAGCAGTATAGATTTCAGAAATATCTACAAATTCTTTACCATTACGTAGCATTTCACTTTCAAGAAATGAATTACCAGAGTAGCTCCAACAAGTACCCGAACTTCCTTGGTTTTTGACTGGAGAATCTTCTAAATCAATGATGGTTGTAAATTGATACTTCGCCTTTGAACTATCAGACGCATTTGCCTTAAGCGAATTGACTAAATTGTCTTGCGCTTGTGTACTCAATACAATTGAACATGTGAATAAGGATAAAATTATTTTTTTCATGGAACGAAAATAATACCAATGCTTCGTTTTGAAAAATAAAATGGATGAATGGTTGAAAAAGGGGTGATGTAAGATTGTTTTTATTGCATTTTACTGAAAAATCTTTACTACCCCATCGAATATTGAATATAAATTAGATGATCATAATCGAATGATTATTCCAAAA
Organism: Chitinophagaceae bacterium; assembly: GCA_044353325.1. Classification (GTDB taxonomy): domain Bacteria; phylum Bacteroidota; class Bacteroidia; order Chitinophagales; family Chitinophagaceae; genus OLB11. The sequence goes on from JBILCF010000001.1 coordinate 58,087, forward strand.
GCTAAAGCCTATTTTACTTTATCATTTAACAAATCTTATTTTTCTGTGAAAATCTAATTGTAAGTACAGATATTATCGAAATGTTTTTAAATTAGATCTTTGTAATCTTTTGAGTGTACTCTCTGCCAGCAATTTTGATTTTTAAAATATACATGCCCAACGGCGCATCAAATTGAATGGTTTCTTTTTGTTGAGATGATATTTTTTTCTCATAAATTTTCTCTCCTAATAAGTTAACAATTTCCAATGCGGCAGCTTGAACAATATGGTCAAATTGAATTGAAAATGCACCATGCGAAGGATTAGGATAAACAGCAAAATTCAATGAAGACGAGTTTTCAATACCAGCGGGAAACACCAAAGGAACAAAAACCGAATCATGCATTTGACACAAGTTAGCATCCGTGATAGTAACATAATACATACCTGAAGATAAATTGGCGATAGAGTCTGAAATTGAACTATTGCTCCAGAAAAAAGTGTAAGGCGGCGTTCCACCAGAAGCTATGCATTTTGCTGAGCCATTGCCAGTGCCATTGTCTGAGTAACCTAAAGCTGAAGAAAGAATAGAACTTGGTGATAAAATAGTTAGACTGGTATCAGTTATACAATTATTACTATCTGCAATCACAAAAGTATAAGTTCCTGTAGAACTTGAAAATGAACCAATACCATTGTAAGGCATTGTTCCACCATTTGCATTTACTTGAATAGTAGCCGAGTCGCCATTGCACAAAATAGGGTTTGTGATAGTAGCAATGCCTGAAAGTAATTGAGGTTGATTTACATTTAGTAATGTATCTTGTACACAACCGTTAGAATCTGTAATAGAAATTAATTGTGTGCTAGCTGCAATATTAAAACTTCCAACTCCGATATAAGGCAATGTACCTCCTATACCACTAACTTGAATACCGGCTGAATCGCCATAGCACAGAATAGGATTTGTGATAGTAGCAATGCATGAAAGTAATTGAGGTTGATTTACATTTAGTAATGTATCTTGTACACAACCGTTAGAATCTGTAATAGAAATTAATTGTGTGCCAGCTGCAATATTAAAACTTCCAACTCCGATATAAGGCAATGTACCTCCTATACCACTAACTTGTATATCGGCTGAATCGCCATAGCACAGAATAGGATTTGTGATAGTTGTGATGCAAGAAAGTAATGGAGGAGAATAGATATACAAGCTGTCTGTGTAAATACAACCTAAAGAATCCTGAATCGAAAAGGTATGAATTCCGGCAGCCTTATTAAATAAACCTGTCCCACTATATGGTGGTATACCTCCTAAAGCAGACAACTCAATCAATGCAGAATCACCATAACAAAGTATAGGAGTTAGAACACTATCGTGAACAACTAATGGTGTGGGTTCGTTTAGAGTAAATGAGTTATTATTTGAACAATTATTTGAATCAGTAACAATAAAATTATATGAACCTGCTGGTAAATTATAAATTCCTATTCCTGAGTAAGGTGGTATACCTCCATTGGCATTGACTTGCAGAATTGCAGTATCGCTATTGCATAATATTGGACTTATAGTTGTAACCGTAGAATTCAAAACTTGAGGTTGGGTAATGTTAAATGTGCCATAATTCCAATTGCAGCCATTGCTTGAGCCTATTGTCAATGTATAATAACCAGCACACAATGAATCAAACAAAGGAGTAGTTTGTGAAATTAAGTTAATATTGTTTTGACTAAGCGAAAATTGAGTAGGGTTAATATTTCCCATAATTGAATCGATGCTTATAGATCCATCACATTCTCCATTACAATCAATGTTTTCTTGACTAAAATTAGCAGGGGGATTATTTGTACCAATATAAGCTGAATAAGAAACACTATTTGATGTTGCATCAGTAGCAAATATTGTATAATAAGTACCCTCACACAAAGCCCCACAGAAAGCCGACGGTGAGATTACGGCAGAAACAATAGGTTGTAAATTCCAATAATTGTGAGTCGGAACTATAATGTTTCCATCACAGGAACCTATGCATGATGCATTAACAATTGTAATTTGCGTACTATAAGTTTGCGAAAAACAATTGTTATAATTTGACGACCCATAGCTTGGTTGTATCCAAGCTAGCTCATCTATAGTAAATCCATATTCATTTGCCCATGTGTCAATTTCTTTATATTCTTTTTTCAAATCATTGATATAGCCGTAATTATTTTCTTGGTGTATTTTCTGTGCTACTTGATCAAATCCAGTTTCTTTGATTAAATATCCTACTGCACAGTATGTCCCATATATATCAATAAAATAAGGTGTTCTTTCGTGATGAAAAGTATTTTTAGGAAAGACTCCAATATTCCAATATTTATTTAAAATATCTAAACATTTTATTCTATTTTGTTTTTGAATTGCACTTAAATTACTGGGTGTATTTCTCCTCAGTTCATCTTCTACCAATGACAAATGAAGTTTGATAAGGTCTACTTCGTTTGAAAAGTTGTAATCTTTATCTAGTGCAACTAAATTGACATGTTCCCAATTTTGATTCAGTTCAATTAATAGTTTTTTCAAGTTAGCATTTGAAGCTGAGTGACTTAATGCATATAAAGGCATTAAAATAAATAATAGAATAATATTTTTCATACTGCTAGTATTATGATATAAATATACTATGCCCAAAAATACAACGTGTCATATCTATGTCATTTTACTTCTTTAACATTATAAACCAAGTAAAATTTTCAATTTTTACACTAAAACAACACTCTAATCCATTATTTATATTAAATTTGAGGATTATAATCTATTAATTATATGAAAAAAATAGAACGTAATCTTAAAATTACACTAAATAATGAATGGAATAGTGGAAAAGTACTGATTATTTTAGGTCCAAGGCAAGTTGGAAAAACAACTTTAATTAAGGATATATGCGAGGAAAATGGGGATTTTTTATTTTTTAATGGTGATGATTACGAGGATAAAATGCTACTGACTGATACTAGCGAAAATAAATTGCGTTTACTTATTGGTAATCACAAGACAGTTTTTGTAGACGAAGCCCAAAAGATAAAAGATATTGGAACTACATTGAAAATCATACATGACAGAATTCCTGACGTCAGAGTAATTGTAAGTGGATCGTCGGCATTAGATATAGCAAATTCGGTCAATGAACCCTTAACAGGAAGAAAATGGGAACATCAATTGTTTCCTATATCGTGGAATGAGCTGATAAAATATCAAGGGTACAAAGAAGTTCGCAAGAATTTAAATCACCATTTGGTTTTTGGAATGTACCCAGAAGTTTTAATGAATCCATTTAAAGCGGAAGATATTTTAAAAGAATTAGCAAACAGCTATTTGTATAAAGATATATTACAATTTGATGCTATCAGAAAACCTGAAGTGATTGATAAATTACTTTTAGCGTTGGCTTTACAGGTTGGCGCAGAAATCAATTACAATGAATTGTCCAACTCATTGAGAATAGACCGAGTTACTGTAGAGAATTATATTTCACTATTAGAAAAAGCTTTTATTGTATTTCGATTGCATCCATTCGCTAAAAATGTACGTAATGAAATAAGTACAAACAGGAAAGTGTATTTTTATGATAATGGGATACGAAATGCCATTTTGAGAAATTACTTGCCTTTGGAAAATAGACAAGATGTAGGAGCATTATGGGAAAATTTTCTCATTGCAGAAAAAATAAAAATTAGATCATATCAAAAATGGAATGGTCGAAATTATTTTTGGCGTACTTATGCTCAACAAGAAATTGATTACATTGAAGAAAGCAACGGAAATCTATCAGCATATGAATTTAAATGGAACCCAAAAGCGAAAGCAAAATTTCCAAGTACGTTCATTTCAAATTACAACCCGATAGAAAAATTAATTGTGACTCCAGATAATATGGATGAGTTTTTAAAGGAATAGCATCAAGAATTAAATAATAAATGTTTACTTCAAGCTAAATAATTAAAAAATAAACGCTATTGTTCAAATATGAGCTCTAACCAACATACTCTTTCAACTCCTCTTCAAAATACATCAATGCATTTTTGATCGGTAAAGGCAAGCCACCTCCTAATGCACACAGCGAACCTATTTCCATCGTTTCTAACAAATCGTTTAAAAGTGTTCGATCTATTTTATAGTCCGTATGTATAGCTTTGTCAAACATCTCTTTACCTCTTGTACTACCGAGTCTGCAAGGGAAGCATTTGCCACAACTTTCGTGCGCTGTGAACTCAAATAAATGATGCAAATATTTAACCAATGGAAAATTCTGTGGAATGCAAACTACAGAAGCATGTCCCAATAAGAATCCATTTTCTTGAAATGATTCGAAGGTTATATTTAAATCTTTAATTTTTGAAACAGGCACTAAACCACCTAAAGGTCCTCCTATATGCATGGCTTTGATGTCCGATTTGAAACCCTGTCCTAATTCTTCAATGACAGTTTGCAACGGCGTACCCATATCCACTTCATAGATACCTGGTCGATTAACAAAACTATCCAATGAAACTAATTTTGTACCTGTAGATTTACCTTTTCCAACAGAAGCAAATGCTTCTCCACCTTGGTTTAATATAAATGGAATACAAGCTAATGTTTCGACATTATTGACCACGGTTGGCTTATTGAAAAGGCCCATCTGAGCAGGATACGGAGGGCGTACTCGAACTTCTGGTCGTTGACCTTCTATACTTGAAAGCAACGCAGTTTCTTCGCCACAGATATACGCACCTTGTGCATGAATGACTTTGAAATCAAATGAAAAATCAGTTCCTAAAATATTCGAACCTAATAATTTTAAATCATATAATTTTTTAATTTCTGCTTCGCAAATAGCAATGCTTTCAGGATATTCTCCACGTATATACAATACACCCCAACTAGCACCTATCATATAACCAGCCAACATCATACCCAACAAAACCGAATGTGGTTGTTGCTCCAACAAATAGCGATCGCTATATGCACCTGGATCACCTTCATCGGCATTGCAAACGACAAACTTAGTATCGCTTGGTGTATTCTTACAACTTTCAAATTTAAAAGCAGTCGGGAAACCGGCACCACCTCTTCCTCTTAATCCACTTGTTTTTAATTCAGCCAACAATGCTTCGGGCGTTTTGGTCAATGATGTTTTGAGTAATTCATAATAGTGATCAATGGAAGAAAATGGTTTTGTCAATACTTGAGTGCCATGATGACCTACAAAATAATAATCTTGATTTAAATCTTCGGCCGATTGCCAACTGTTGGTTGCTAAATGTTCAATACTTTGACCAGAAAAGTTTTTACCATCATAATGAAATGCACTGCCTTCATGACATCGGCCTAAACAATACATCATGCCTATTTCCTCCTCTTTGAAATTCGCTTTCAATTGTTGTGTCAAACCCTGTTGCGTTCCTGCACACATACAAGCGCTACCCTCGCATACATATACTTTTTTGCCTTTATTTTCTGGTCGTGTAAAATCGTAGAATGTAGCAGTCCCATAAGTATTTGCTTTGCCTATCAAAAACTCTTTGGCCAATCGTTCAGTTTCTTCGACAGAAACCGCTCCTGTTTCTTTTGCGGCATGGCCTAATTTCTCAAATAAATTATCTGTTAATCCTTTACGTCCCGATAGTTCGCTGATATTGAATGACATAGTATAAATTGTTTGACGAAAGTACTCATTTTTTTTATCCTATTCAATTTTAGAATCGAAATGATTGCTACAAAATTTGATCTTCTAAAAAGTATGGTTTAAAACTTCTACTCATGTATTTTCGCATCACATGAATTTGACACTACAACAACAAACTATTATAGCATCGAAAGGTAACATCAAAATTAATGCTGTAGCCGGTTCGGGCAAGACGACCACGATTATCGAATATGCCAAAACTCGCCCTATAAGTGCAAAAATTTTGTATTTAGCATTTAATAAATCGGTCAAACTAGAAGCCGAACACAAATTTGCTCAACATCGATTAAGCAATGTGCGTATAGAAACTGCTCACTCCTTAGCCTATAGACAAATCGTTGCAGGCTCTTCTTACACTATAAAACAAGGCGATTACAAACCTTATGAATTGGTACGCTTGCTTGAAATGACTGGCTTAAGTGCAAACCACGAATTATTTATCATAGCCAATCATATTCTAAAAATGGCATCGCTGTTTTGTAACAGTATGGCCCAAAAAGTATCCGAAATCGATTATGTAAAAACAATAACAGATGCTAAAGCTAAAGCATTTGTGAACTATAATTTTAAAAATATTGAATTTTATACACGACAATTTTTGGCCAAAATGGATCGAGGAGAAATAGAAATAACGCATGACTTTTACTTGAAAAAATTTCAATTATCAAATCCTGTTTTACCTTTCGATTATATCTTATTTGATGAAGGACAAGATGCATCACCTGCGATGCTAGATATATTTTTAAAACAACAATTTGCAACTAAAGTTATTGTTGGCGATACTCATCAGCAAATTTACAGTTGGCGATATGCTATCAATTCACTCGAACAAGTCGATTTTGAATCCTTTGATTTAAATAATAGTTTTAGATTCGGAAAAACAATTGCAACACTAGCCAATGATTCATTGTACTTAAAAAATAAACTCTCAAAATTCAAACCCTTTGAAGTAATTGGACTGGGTACGAATGAAGAAACAAAAACCCAAGCTGTCATAGCACGCACAAATTTGGGCTTGTTAATTAAAGCAATCACTTATATCACAGACCATAGAAAAGTAAAACATATCTATTTTGAAGGTAATTTTAATTCGTACACCTATGCAGACGAAGGTGCTTCCTTGTATGATGTATTGAATCTGTACAATAAAAAACATTTTCTGATACGGGATGAATTATTAAAAACCATGCGTTCAATTACCGAGCTTGAAGACTATATCGAAAAAACAGAAGATAAACAATTGCAAATGATGTTGGAGATAGTCAAAGAATACGAAAACGAAATACCATCGCTTTTAAAACAATTGAAAGATAAACATGTTGGTGATGCCGAAAAGCACAAAGCAGAGATTATTTTCAGTACAGTGCATCGCTGCAAAGGAATGGAATATGATGTCGTAGAATTGGCCAACGATTTTATCACAGAAGATAAGTTAGAACGACTATCAAAACAGCCCGAATTCAAGGAGCAAAAAAGTAGAATAGAAGAAGAAATCAATTTGTTGTATGTAGCAATTACTCGAGCAAAAACAGTTTTAAAAATTCCAGAAGAAATGTTACCCGAAAATTTTGTGTTGGATACAAGTGTTGTCGCGATAAAAAAACCTGAACCAGTTCTCAAGCAAGAAATTGCATTACCAAACTATGCTGTTCGAAAAAAATCATCATATCTGCAAGAGTTCGATTCTCATTTTTCTAAAATTAGAGAAAAGAGCCCTTCAGCTTATCGCCCTTGGTCAGATGAATTAGATGAAGAGTTAGAAACCATGTTTGATGCTGGTAAAACGTACCAAGAAATGTCTGTTGAATTTGAACGCAGTAAAGGTGCAATTATTTCAAGGTTAAAAAAATTAGGTCTAATTCCCTCTTAATAATCATATTGTTTACGAACTGCATTTAAACGGAAGCCTGTATATACTTGAAAACTCTGAAAGCTTGGATTAGATGGATGTGTAGCTTTTTCATATCTATAGTTTGCACCTAAATCAATGAACAAGTTATGCTTTAATTCGTACGATACGTTTAAGTTTCCAAATAATATTTCTGTTGGAAAACCATTAAACAATTGTATTCCATACTCTGCATTTTTATTGATGTAAGGATCAAAAATGTCTCCGCCAAATGCCACATTCGATAAAGTATCTTTACCTTGTTTGTTGTAAAATGCTTTGGCCGTTAAGTATAATTTTTGTATTGGTTTGTATCGAACGATCACACTTGCTTCCATAAAGTTTGCGCCATAAGGATGCGCCAAAGATTGATTGTAATGTGTATAATTTGAAACAGAATCACGCGAATAAGTAAAAGGTCTTACCATATTGACTTCTGTTTGAAGCATTAGGTTTTTAATTCCAAATACATCAGCCATTTTTGCGCCTAATTGAATGCCATATTTATTGGCCCACCAACCTTTGTTTGCTTTTAACTCAGAAAATTTAAATTCGTCTAATAGCAATTGTCCATAAAGGACAGCTTTTACCCCTGTATTGATTTTAAAATTGGCTCCAAGCATTGCATTATCAGGACTGCCATTCATTTGTTCTACACTTCTGTAAAAAATGACTGGATTCATGTATGTAAAATCAAAATGATCTTTTCGTCCAAATACTATTGTTTCAAATACACCTAAGTTCAACCATTTTGTTGGATTAAAACTCAACTGATGCATTGTTGCATATTTCTTTGGTAGAAGTCTATCGCTTCTTCGGGCATATTGTGGTGTCAATTCCATAAATAAATTTTGATAATTGAACTTCCACAATCGTGTATTTAATTTTAAGAATAAATAATTGCTACCAAAATCGCTTAAAAACAAACTACGATATCCATCTCCTAGATGAAATCTATCATGTCCAAATGTAATGTTGATAGCATCTTTGACAACTTCAGCATCTACATATCCTGCAGCAAACAGATAATCGTTTGCCAAACCAGCTTTTTCGGGTTTAAACGTTTTGTAATATGCGGTGCCTGGCACAGCTTTGTTTAATGCTACATAATTTTGATGATGTTGAGGTCCTCTTTCCTGATTATCCGTAAATACAGTATAAAAACTAACTCGCTTTCTCAATGTCCCTCTAGCTTCTATACCTCTGGAATTAAAGAAAAGGTTTTGATTTGTATTTTTTGATTCAGCCATTTGTTGATAGTAAATGATAGGATTTAACGAAAATGAATTGCCATCCTTACTGTAATGCAAAAAGTCAGATTTTGTTTTGTAAAACGTATTAAAAAGAGGGTTTTTAGATTTGATGGAACCATTGCCATTATAAGCCCATTCTGAATTTTTAGCAATAAATACTGCGATGTCTTCTTTATCTATTTTAGACAGACTAGATTCATTCTGAGCTAAATATTCTTCTAGGTACTCTACTGCATCTTTTCTTGACAATGGATTTTGCGATGTAACTAGACTATCAGAAACATGTTTACTAAGTATATCTAATCGCTCTATTAAGTAGCTATCATCCATATTTCGTTTGATGTACGAAGATTGAGCAAATGATGTTATGACTGAACATAACAAGGTTAGACAAATAAACCCTTTTTTCATATTGAATAAAATAGATTTTAAAGGTAATTCATTTTAACTTTGTACAAAGTAAAATCGAATGGAAAATTACATTATCAAAAATATTCAAGTAGTAAATGAAGGAATCATTACATCTAAAGATGTGTATGTAAAAAAAGGTCGTTTTGAAAAAATAGACCGAGAAATCAATGTGAAAGAAGCTACACTTGAAATCAATGGGGAGGGTTTACATTTATTACCTGGTCTAATAGACGATCAAGTACATTTTAGAGAACCTGGCTTGACACACAAAGCAAATATTGCCTCGGAATCTCGTGCTGCTGTAGCTGGAGGTGTAACCAGTTTTATGGAAATGCCCAATGTAAATCCACCTTCACTAAATCTAGAATTGCTAGAACAAAAATATGCGCGTGCATCCCAAGTTTCACCTGCAAATTATAGTTTTTTCATGGGCGTTTCAAATGACAATGCTGAACAAGCTCTCCAAATCAATAAACACAAGAATGACATTTGTGGACTTAAAATATTCATGGGTTCAAGTACTGGCAATATGCTTGTTGACAATATAGTCACCTTAGAAAATATATTTTCAAATAGTGAAGTATTAATTGCAATCCACAGCGAACATGAAGGAATAGCTCAAGCTAATAAAAAACGTCTCCTTGATGAAGGCGTAAATATTAATCATGCTCGTTTTCATCCTATCATTAGGGATGTTGATACTTGTTATGAAATGTCAGTCTCAGCGATACAAATGGCAATGAAGTTTGATACACGTCTACATATTTTACATATTACTACCGAAAAAGAATTGCAATTGTTTAGTAATATGTTACCGCTCAAAGATAAACGTATTACATCTGAAGTGTGTGTACATCATTTGTACTTCACAGCTGATGATTATGAACAATTTGGCAATTTGATTAAATGCAATCCAGCTATCAAAGCCAAGGAAAACAAAGAAGCCTTATGGAAAGCTTTAATAGATGATCGTTTAGATATTATTGCCACGGATCACGCTCCTCATACTTGGGACGAAAAGCAACAAGATTATTTGAATGCCCCAGCTGGTGTGCCTTTAATACAACACAGTTTATTGATGCTTCTTGAGGCTTATCATGAAGGTCGTATATCATTAGAAAAAATTGTAGAAAAAGCGTGTCATGCGCCAGCAGAATGTTTTCAGATTAAAGATCGTGGATATATTCGTGAAGGGTATTATGCCGATGCAGTACTAGTCGATTTGAATAAACCTACAACGGTTAGTAAAAATAATCTTCTGTATAAATGTGGATGGAGTCCTTTAGAGGGTCATACTTTTAAAGGTGCTATTGAGAAAACATTTGTGAGTGGGAATCTTGTTTATACAGATGGTCGAGTTTTAGAAGGTAAACAAGGTATGCGTTTGGGTTTCGATAGGAAATAATTAAATTCTAGGATTTCAATCATAGCTTCGTTGTATATTTACATTCTAATAATCTACTAAATTATATGATGGTAAAATTGTTTGCCAGTGCGGTGTATGGTGTTGAAGCTATCACAATCACTACTGAGGTGGACGTACTCGACGGCTTAAAATTTTTTGTGGTAGGCTTACCAGATAATGCCGTTAAAGAAAGTCAACATCGTGTCGAAAGTGCGATTAAAAACAATCATTATCGTTTTCCACGTATCAAAGTAGTCGTCAATCTTTCGCCAGCTGATATACGCAAAACAGGCAGTGCGTTTGACTTACCCATAGCCATTGGCATACTAGCTGCAACAGAACAAGTCAATAAAGAGAACCTTCATAAATATGTCATCATGGGCGAGTTGTCTTTAGACGGCACTATTTTACCTATCAAAGGGGCTTTACCCATAGCTATTCAAGCCCGCAAAGAAGGTTTTGAAGCCTTGTTTGTACCCAAACAAAATGAACGTGAAGCTGGGTTAGTGAACAACTTAAATGTATATGGCATTTCGCATATCAATGAAATTATTGATTTTTTAAATGGACATAAAACATTAGAACCTGTTCAAGTTGATACCCGCGATGAGTTTTTTCATTCTCAATATGATTTTGAACATGACTTTTGTGATGTAAAGGGACAAGCCAATATCAAACGTGCATTAGAAATATCTGCTGCCGGCGGTCATAATGTAATTTTGATAGGTCCTCCGGGTGCAGGAAAAACTATGTTGGCAAAACGCTTACCATCCATCTTACCACCTTTGAGTTTGCAAGAAGCCTTAGAAACAACTAAGATACATTCAGTAGCAGGCAAATTATCGGAAGGTGCAACTTTAGTATCCAAACGTCCGTTTCGATCGCCACATCATACCGTAAGCGATGTAGCCTTAGTAGGAGGCGGTGGAAATCCGCAACCTGGCGAAATATCATTGGCGCACAATGGTGTTTTGTTTTTGGATGAATTGCCCGAATTTAAACGTACAGTATTGGAGGTGATGCGCCAACCCATGGAAGAGCGACGTGTAACCATATCTCGAGCCAAAATGAGTATCGATTATCCTGCTAACTTTATGTTGGTTGCCTCTATGAATCCATGCCCATGTGGCTATTTTAATCATCCGGAAAAGGAATGTAGCTGTCCACCTGGTACTGTTCAAAAATACCTAAACAAAATATCTGGTCCATTGCTCGATCGTATTGATTTGCATGTTGAAGTGACGCCAGTTTCGTTTTCTGACTTATCCAATATTCAAACGAGTACACAAGAAAAAAGTGAATCCATTCGAGTGCGAGTATTAAAAGCAAGAGGCATACAAGCTGAACGCTACAAAGATCAAGATGGAGTGTATGCCAACGCTCAGATAAGCAGTAAACAATTGCAAGAAATATGTATCTTGAATACAGCTGGACAAAATCTATTAAAAAATGCCATGGAACGTTTAAATCTTTCTGCACGCGCTTATGATAGAATATTGAAAGTATCTCGCACGATTGCCGATCTAGCTGATAGCCCCGATATTAAAATAGAACACTTGGCCGAAGCTATCCAATATCGAAGCTTGGATAGAGAAAATTGGGGGAGTTAATAAAAATTAACCCCCAAATACATTTCTCAATATATCATTGACTCTAGCAGCAGGATTTGTACGGATATTAGCTTCCTCTTGTGCTACCGTTGTAAACAAGCCAGATAATGCACGTTCAGTTACATAACCTGTCAAATCAGTATTGACTTTATTGCGCGTAATTGGAAGGCGGTTATAAACTGTAAATAAATCTTTCCAATATCGCGTAGCACCTGTTTTACCCAATGATTTATCTATAACTGGTCTAAACGCTTGAGTTAAGGCTGAAGTAGTTGATGTGCGTAAGAAATTCGTTGCTGCATTATTGCCACCACGTAAAATAGTTAAGCCATCATTGATATTCATACTTGTGATTGCATTGACAAATATGGGTACAGCTTTACCAGAAGCATCTTCTGCAGCACGATTCAAACTCATAATTAAGTTGTCGCATTGCTTATTAAAACCAAAAGAACGTAATGTGGTTTCTACATTTTTCAATTCTGGTGGCATTAATATTTTAATCAATTGATTTCCAAAAAAACCATTGGTCTTATTTAATTTTCCTGCTGCATTTTGGGTACCAACTCTCAAGGCTTCTTTCAAACCATTGACAATTTCGTTGTTGCCTAAATTGCCACCTATTCCATTGTTACTACCTTGTTGTCCTGTAGGTGTATTGCCATTTAGAATTTGTTTGCCTTTATTAAGCAAATCATTTATTGATTGTGCCTGTGTTAGTTGCATTGTGCCAAGTAACGTAAGCGTAAAAAGTAACTTCTTCATTTTTTGTAGATTTTAATCAAAAATAACCTTTTCACAAGATTTTTTTGTTAATCAAAACAAAATCAAGCTTTCCCAATCATAAAGTCTAGTTAACTGTAAAACTCATGGTTCCATCTTTTTCATCTTTGAGTTGAACACCTGCATCTGCTAATTTATTTCGTATAGCATCACTTGTAGCGAAGTCTTTTTTAAGTTTTGCTTCTTTTCGCAATTCAATAATTACTTGCATCACTTCATTTAATTTTGAATGTGTATTTTCCTCCAAAGGTTTCAAACCAAATACATCAATCAAATAATCTTTCAACGTAGTTTGCATCAATGCAATAGAGTCTGAATTGACCTCTTCAGGTTTTATTTGTCCACCTTTTAATGAATTAATGATAGTAGACAATTCAAATAAATTTGCAATGACTCTTGCTGTATTAAAATCATCATCCATATACGCTTTACATTGAGCACAAAGTTGAGAGATGTTAGCTACAAGTTGTGGATTTAAATTATTTTCATTCGTTGCTTGTAGTCCAAAATTCGAAATGATAGTAAGCGCATCCATTAATCTTTTCAAACCTTTTTCTGCATCTTGCAAACCTTTGACATTGATATCTAATTCGGAAGAATAATGTGTTTGTAAAAACAAAAATCGAACTACAGAAGGTGCATATCCTTTGTCTAACAATGGATGATCGCCAGTA
>JBILCF010000082.1:0-11984 GCA_044353325.1 Chitinophagaceae bacterium
TATTTTATCAAAATTTAAATCCATTAAAATATATTTTGGAGCTTGCTGATTTTTAAAAGTTTCAAATCCTATTTCAATATCGTATGAAAGATTTTTAAATTGATTATTTGTACTGTCTGTTAAAGGACGCATTGGGATATTGGTCACATTGTTTGCATGCAGATTTATTTTAGTGATTATGTTTTTATTCGTATTAAAAAAAAAGGCTGCCCGAAAATGTATTTATAGTATCTCTTCCTTTAAATGTGAATTGAATTAAAGTGTCAGTTGTTGATTCATACAACGTTGACATTTGGATTTTGTATTCATCTTTCAAGGGGCGCCAATACAAAGCTGATAAAGGTGTCTTTGGGAAAATGGAACCATCAGAATAAGAAAAGGGTTCGAAAATTTCCAAAATAGCTGTAGAGGAAATATTTAAAAATGATGTTTGTTTAGGTAGTAAAAAATGGCCTGCTTTTAATTTTAAATCTTGGATTTTTTGTTTAGAGTAATCGATGTTGTAATACGCTTCAAACAGTTCGGCAGGAAATTGTTCATCCACTAAAGTGAATGATCTGAAAAAAGATTTTGATCGAATCGTATTCGTATTGTTTAAACTTCGAAGTGCTTTTATAAATTGCTTATAAGGCTCTTTATCCTCTTTGGCAGATACTGTGATTTGATTTAATTTTTTTTCATTTCGATTCAATTTTAATTGCACGCTTTTATCTCCTAAAGTAATGTAACTCGTATCTGTTTGATACCCTAAATATCTTGCAGCAATCCATTCGATTTTTTTATCAGATAGCAAAATGAATTGACCTTGTTCGTTGGTTAGTGCAGATTGTAAACCAGCATATACAGTAGCATAAGGCAATGGTTCTAATGATTGTTTGTCAACCACTGAACCTTGTATTTTATACTGAGCTAACAACTGCGTCGAAACGAATTGAAAGAGTATAAATACGATTTGAATGATTCTAAATTTCATGAGTTCGTTTTGCTAAAATAGCATCTTTTTTTTATTTCTAAAAACAGAACTAATAAGAAAAGGAAAATACAATGTAATTTTAACCGATGGAACAGATTCATCCGCACATTGATCGACTAACTAAAGCACTAGAATATGAAGAAAGAGAAGAAAGAAATAGGTATAAATTAGATCAACTACATACGCTCAAATCATTGAAGTCTGAAGGTTTGGCTATACATCCTATTAAAATTACACATAAAAATTTCGGATATGCAGATTATCCTGAATTTTCCTTTCGTATCCCTTTTCCATGCGATAATTCACAATTTAGAGGTGGTGTTGCTATTGAGTGTTTTTGTGCAAATGAAGAACCTATCAAAGGTATTTTGTTGTCCTTAGATGGCAAGGTAGGTGAGTTTAGATTGTTCGCGCCTGATTTTCCTGATTGGATTGAAGATGAAGGTGTAGGTTTAAAGCGTTCTCCCGATCAACGTACCACAAGTGTCATGAAGCAGGCACTGCTGGATTTGCCACAGAATAAAAAAATGTTTGATTTGTTTTTAATGATTCATAGTGAAAAAAATGAATCAAAAAAGGAAGAAAGAAATCCTAATACAAATTTGATGTTCTTTAATAGTTCATTGAATGAGAGTCAATGTCAAGCAGTTCAAGCTGTTGTTGACAATAAGCAGCTTACTATATTGCATGGACCACCAGGTACAGGTAAAACAACAACTTTGATTGAAGCTATTCGTCAGCTAGTCAAAGAGGGTAAAAAAATTATTGTTTCTGCACCAAGCAATACAGCTGTTGATAATATTGCAAAGGGCTTATTAAAATGCGGTGTCAAACTATTGCGTGTTGGAAATACAACCAAAGTGGATGATGACCTACAAGCCTTTACACCGGAAGGAAGTTTGTCAGATAAGAAAATTCAAAAGGAACTCAAAGAACTCAAAAAACGCGCTGAAGAATTCCGGAAAATGGCTTTGCAATATAAAAGGCGATTTGGAAAATCTGAACGAGAACAACGAAGTTTACTTTTTAAAGAAGTGAAAAATATCCGAACTGAAATCAAAAAAACATTAGCGTATCACGAAGATAAACTCTATGAAAATGCTCAAGTCATTTTGGGTACACCTATTGGTTTGATGGATAGTCATTTGTCTAAAATACAATTTGATACTTTAGTCATTGATGAAGCAGCTCAATGTTTAGAACCACTAGCATGGTGTGTTTTTCCCTTAGCTGAGCGAATTGTGTTAGCTGGCGATCCATTTCAATTACCACCTACAGTATTGTCACGTGAAGCAGAAAAATTGGGACTGAATCAGTCGATTTTGGAAGCCTGTTTTAATCAAATTTCAACTGTATATCTCTTGAATACTCAATATAGAATGCGAACTTCTATTGCTGGTTTTTCGAATGATTATTTTTATGAAGGACAACTTCAAACACCCCATACGCTTCAAAATAATGCTACCCATATCACATTTATGGATACAGCAGGTGCTGGTATGGAAGAGCAACAAGGAGCATTGGGGTTTAGTCTTCAAAATGAAGGCGAGTTACAAGCCATATTAAAAATGATAAAGATGGATAAGCTTACTACAAGCGATATTGCTTTTATTTCGCCGTATTCCGGTCAAGTATCATTGGCGAAAGAGACCTTATCAAAAAATATTAGAATAAGTACAATTGATAGCTTTCAAGGACAGGAATATCATACTGTTATTGTATCGCTAGTTCGGTCTAATGATGATGGCCAAATTGGGTTTTTAGCTGATGTTCGTCGAATGAATGTCGCACTTACAAGAGCTAAAGAAAGATTATATGTTATTGGTGATAGCGCTACACTAGGGAAACATGCGTTTTATCAATCCTTTTTAGATTATGTAGCATTGCATGGCGAACATAGAACAGTCTGGGAGCTTGAATTTGATTAGCTAGTTATAGTCTTACTGAATGCACAATTTTAGAATAAAGTCATTTCATAGACCATATTGAACCAACTATTTACCGATTTTTGCGGTCTATTTACATTGAAATGATATTTTTTCTTTCAAATTGCTTATTTTTAATTCCTAAATTCAAAAAATGAGAAAGTTTTTACTCGTTATGCTAGCTTCGTCTAGCCTTTTTACATATGCACAAAAGCTGCATTTAAAATCTGGAGAGTTTGTGCCTAGTGCAAACGTGGGTCAGATCGAAAATTTTAGCCAGTGGCAAACAACACAGTATCTTCAAAAGTCTTATTGTATAGTTCAATTTGATCGTTCAACTTCTATTGAGGAGAGAAACGCAATGAGCAAAGTAACTGGGATTCAATTTTTTGATTATTTACCACGTTGGGCATTCATAGCGTCTATTCCTGTTCAATATGATGTAAACAAACTTGCTCAATACCATGTGAGATCGGTTTTGCCATTTGAAGCTACCTACAAAGTTCATCCAAAGTTGGCTGAGCGACCTTTCCCTGTTTGGATGCAAAAAGGAAATAGAGTTGAACTTTATATACAACCAATGAATTTAGTAGCTCAGGCAGAAGCTGAAAAATTATTTGCTCAACACAATATTCAATTTATTTCTTGGAAAAATGAATTTACTGCACGTGTTCAAGTAACTGAGCAGCAATTGAATCAAATCGGTCATTTACCATGGATTAAGTATGTTTTGCCAACTTCAGCACCTGCTGTTTTGGAGAATTTACAAGGACGATCTAGTCACAGAATGAATGTATTAGATGCTTCTTATGCTACTGGTTTGCATTACAATGGAGATGGGATATCGGTTGGTGAAGGTGATGATGGAGAAGTTGGTCCACATATTGATTTTAAAGGAAGACTAATTCATCATACTACATCTAATGGTGGTACACACGGTGACCATGTAGGTGGTATTATAGCTGGTGCAGGTAATTTTAATCCTATAACAACAGGTAACGCACCTGGAGCTATGTTGCATATTTATTCTTATTACAATAATTTAAGTAGCGCACCAACGGATTATAACACAGATGGAATACGTATTACTTCAAACTCTTTAGGTCAAGGTTGTAATGATGGTTATGATTCTGATGCACAAGACGCAGATATTTTAATCAATTCAAAATTTTCATTGATGAGTGTACACTCATCTGGTAATAGTGGTCAATCCTCATGTGGTGGAGTAGGACAAGGATTTTTTACAATAACAGGTGGTTATAAAGCAGGTAAAAATGTAATAGCAACAGGGAATCTCGAAAAAGATGATGATTTAGCCCCATCTTCAAGTCGTGGGCCAGCTGCAGATGGACGTATAAAGCCAGATATCGTAGCAGTAGGAACTGATGTCTTGTCTACACAACCTGATAATACATACGATAGTTTTACAGGTACGTCTATGGCTTGTCCTGGTGCTGCTGGAACCTTGGCTAGTTTATGGCAAGCGTATAAAGCTACTCATGGTGGCAATGACCCTTACAGTGCAATTATGAAATGTGTTTTGCTTAACTCTGCTGATGATTTAGGCAACAGAGGTCCTGATTTTAAGTTTGGTTTTGGTCGAATCAATGCACGCAGAGCTTACAATATTATTAATTCAAATCAATTTTTGGTAGATTCTATTGCAAATGGAGGCTCAAATAGTCATGTGATTAATGTACCAACAGGTACAAAACAAGTAAAAGTGATGTTATATTGGCATGATGTTGATGGTAGTCCTGCAAGTTCAATTCCGTTAGTCAATAACTTGAACATGCGCGTACAAGATCCTAATAGTGTGATTTATTTTCCTTGGGTATTAAACCATGCTTCGAATGTTGCAGCTTTAAACTCTTTAGCTATTCGTGCCAACGATTCTATCAATAATGTTGAGCAAGTTACGATTGATTCATTGCCTTCTGGTGCTTACACTATTGTTATCAATGGGCATGATATTCCACAAGGCAATCAAAAATATGTCGTTTGTTATGAGTTTATAGGCGAAGAATTAGTCTTGACTTATCCTCAAGGTGGAGAATCTTTTGTTCCTGGAGTTTCAGAACGAATTCGTTGGGATGCTTATGGAAATAATCTAGGCAATTTTACTTTAGAATATTCTGATAATAATGGCACTTCTTGGAACTTGATTTCTAATGCAATACCAGCTGATGATCGTAACTATTCTTGGACACCTCCAAATTTGAGCACTGGTCAAATGAAAATGAGAATTAGTCGTGGTCCAATACAAGATGTAAGCGATACATTGTTTTCAATAATTCCAGTGCCTACCGGGTTGATGTTGGATACAGCTTGTGCGACTACATTCCACTTAGTTTGGAATCCAGTTGCATCAGCTACAGGATATAAAATATATATGTTAGGTAATAAGTATATGGAAGAAATCGGTACATCTACATCACCTGACTTTTATGTAACTTCTGGTGTAAATACTACTGATACATTTTATTTTGCTGTGGCATCAACAGTGGCCGCAAATGGTGCAAATGGCCGTAGATGTATTGCTTATACTAAATTACCAGGTGAAATCAATTGTTTAGACGATGCTGAAGTGTCAGAAACTATTTTGCCATTTAGCGAGATATACAATTGTGCAACTACAGGTACTACTTTCCCGATAAAAATGAAAATTAAAAATGTTGGATTCAGAGATATTTCAAATATCCCAGTTCGATATAATGTAAATGGTGGTATAGTTACATCTGAAATATATCCTGGCCCTTTGAATGTTGGTGATTCAGTAATATATACATTTGCTGGTCAAGCGAATTTTACATTGCCAGGCGTTTATACAGTTCAAACATGGACTGCTCTTCTAAGCGATGTGAGTACTTTAAATGATACAGCTTCAGCAATTGCAACCGTTTTAGCACCAGTACCAATGGTTGGGCCTGCTGTCCAAGATTTTGAAGGTCCATTATTTCCTCCTCCAGGATGGAGAGTGTTTGATTATGATGCCAATGTAAAATGGCAAAAAACATTTTGCTTGAGTGGAGCCACAAATGGTAATACCAATGCGGCTTATATGGATTTCTTTAATTACAACAACAAAGCTCAGTTGGATGATTTGGAAACAGCTTTAATTGATTTAACTGCTGTTATTGCTGATTCTGCTATATTGACTTTTGATTTGGCACATGCATATGGACCACTTGAACTTGATACCTTGAGCTTGTGGATATCTGATGATTGTGCACAAACATTTGTACCTACAAGTTACAAGAAATGGGGTGCGAATTTAGCCACCGTTGGTATGATGAATACGATTTTTTCGCCAAATGCTACATCGCAATGGAGAAATGATCAGTTGGATTTGTCAGCTTACAAAACAAAAGAAATTTTTGTACGATTCAGAGGTCATAATAGCAAAGGCAATAATTTGTATATTGATAATGTAAACATTATGCTTAAAAATGCTTGGCCTTTAGGACTCAACCCATACGATAATTCGAACGTGGCTGTTTATCCTAATCCATCCGATGGGAATTATACCATTGAATTTATGTCTTCTTCTGCAAAGGCAGTTCAATACAATGTCTATACGATTTCTGGTCAGTTGGTTAAAAATAATACTATTCAATTGACTTCTGGTATTACCAAGGCCGCTATAACTATTACTGATTTAGCTGCTGGAATGTATTTGCTTGAAGTAAAAGACGGTGAAAAAATCCAACGTATTAAATTAAGTAAAAACTAAGTTTTTAATATTTGTTCAATTAAAAATGCTGCGTTTATTTAACGCAGCATTTTTATTTTATTGCTAAAAAAAATGATATCTCAACTTTAAAAATGCATAGATTTTTTTTAATAAATAAAAAATGTGTTTGGATTTAATGTGTAAAAAAGAAATTATTTTTGATCAAGGATAAATAATCTAATCAAATTTAATGCAGTATTTGTAGCAAGTATTGTATTTTTCTCTCGATCGTATGGTGCAATTATTTTTTTTGCAAACGAATGTTTTTCAGAAGAAAGTCCAATCCAAACTTCATTGTTATGATCGCCTTTTTCAAGGTAGCCAGTGGTTGAAAACGCATAGTCGGTATTGAATTTTTTTCGACATTGCAATGCCATTGCTATTGCAGTTTCCTCACTTACAACTGTAGTTCGATTAATAATGTCAGTATCTACCTCGAGCATGTTTATTTTACTTTCGACTGCATATGGTACTATGCCGCCTTTAAAGTAGTTAGACGAGCCCTTCATCGATGTTATTCGTGCTGCTATATGTCCGCCAGTGCAACTTTCAGCAATGGAAATGGTTTTGTTTGTTTGAGTTAAAATTTGATGAATCATATCCTCTATTTCTATATCACCTTCACCAACAATAATATCTTTTAATAAAGTCTTTAATTCGTCAAATGATGCATTTATATCTTCTTCTGATGCATCAATACCTGTAATTCTTAGCTTAACCATATTCAATTTAGGTAGGTAAGCTAGCTTAATAGTTTGGGGTAATTTTTCTTCAAATGCTTTTAAACTTTCAGCTACAAAACTTTCACCTTCGCCAGAAGTAACTAAACTTCGATGAGTAATGGTAGGTCCTTGAAATGCTACTCGAATGTGATCAATGACATGGTTGATCATAATATGTTGCATCTCAAATGGTACCCCAGGCAAAGAAATAAATAGCTTGCCTGCTTGTTTAAATAACATACCTGGTGCTGTGCCGACTTCATTGAATAAAACTTCACATACATCCGGAACGAATGCTTGATTCGTATTGCTTTGCAACATCGGTCTATTTCGCTTTGCAAAAATAGATTGAACATGTTCCAAAACGTGCTTATTCATTACTAATTTGCCACCAAAATAATCACACAACAATGGTTTTGTAATATCGTCAGAGGTTGGCCCCAAACCACCGGTTATAATAATAATGTCACTCAATTTTTTAGCAGCATTCAAGGCATCAAGAATATCATCTTTGTGATCCCCAACTGCGATTCTTCTTTTAACAAGTATGCCCAAAGGATTCAGTTGTTGCGCAATCCATGCAGAATTGGTATCTATGGTTTGCCCGATTAATAGTTCATCTCCAATGGTAATAATGGTGGCTGGAATGGCTTGCATATTAGGGAAATTAAAAATGAGGTTTTAAATAAGACAATAATCGTTCAGGCATTGCAACTCGTTTTTGAATTATTGGATCAAAAAAAGTCAATGTGACTTCAGCTTTGTTAATCAGTTCGTTCTGTTCGTTGAATAATTTATGGTGAAAGGTAACAAAAGGGTGCTCAAGCAATTCTTTCATGGTTGTTTCTACTCGAATCAACTCGTCGTATTTAGCAGGCCTAAGATATTTAATGTTCATTTTTACCACAGGCATTACTACACCGTCTTTTTCCATTTCGCTGTAAGGATATCCCGCTGTGCGAATCATTTCTGCCCTGCCTACTTCGTAGTACAATGGATAATTACCATAATACAAAAAGCCCATTTGGTCTACTTCGCCGTATCGAACGCGGATGTATGAAATTGAGGTAAGCATAGATTAGTATTGGTGCGAAAATAGCGTATTGCATTGTATTTTGACCAACAATTGGCAGGGTATAAGTAAGAAGGTTTCAATATTGTATATAAATTATCAATCAGGATATGCCTTTTCCGACTTATTTTTGCAAACTGCTTATGAATTTCATCAAGTAAAAATGGCAAATTAAATGACAGCAACTACGTTGACCCCTAAAGATTTTACAACCGACCAGGAAGTGAGATGGTGCCCTGGATGTGGCGATTATAGTATATTAAAACAAGTTCAAACCGTGTTGCCTACATTGGGTATCGCACGCGAGAACATTGCGATCATTTCAGGTATAGGCTGTTCGTCTCGATTCCCATATTATATGAATACTTATGGGATGCATTCAATCCATGGAAGAGCAACGGCTATTGCAAGCGGACTCAAAGCAGCACGTCCCGAACTTAGTGTTTGGATTGTGACTGGTGATGGCGATTCAATGAGTATAGGTGGTAATCATTTGATTCATTTGTTGCGTCGTAATTTCAATGTTCAAATTTTGTTATTCAACAATCAAATATATGGTTTGACCAAAGGGCAATATTCGCCAACAAGCGAAGAAAATAAAATTACAAAATCTACCCCTTATGGTAGTTTAGATCATCCTTTTAATCCTTCAGCATTGGCTATGGGGGCTGATGCCACCTTTATAGCACGTAGTATGGATCGCGATGTTAAACATTTGCAGGAAATGTTGAGAAGAAGTCATGCTCATCAAGGTAGTTCATTCTTAGAAATATATCAAAACTGTAACATCTTCAACGATGGGGCATTTGAAGTGTTTACAGAAAAATCATCCAAACCAGAAGAGGCTCTTTTTGTGGAGCAAGGTAAACCCTTGATTTTTGGCGCTACACAAAACAAGGGCATTCGATTGAGCGGTCTCAAACCAGAAGTGGTAGAATTAGGTTCTGATTACAGTGCTGATGATCTTTGGATACATGATGAAAAAGATATTTACAAAGCGCAAGTGCTTTCAAGAATGTTTGATCATCCAACTATGGAAAATCATTTTCCACGACCATTTGGTGTTTTGTATGCTATTGATAGACCTTGCTATGAACAGCAATTGTATGAACAAGTAGAACAAACTATAGCTGCTAAAGGGAAAGGTGATTTAGATTCCATTCTTGCCGGAAAAGAAACTTGGACAGTGCTATAAGCATTAAAAAGTCGATGCAAATGGTATTTCGTTTAATATTAGTTTCAGTTGTTGTATTTGCTTTACATTCATGTACGCAAAATAATACTTGTCTAACACCCAAATCAGTGGCATTGCGTGCAGGTTTTTATAAAACTATCAACGATACCACTACTAAAGATAGTCTGTTGACCAATGCTAATATTATTGCAGATCAGTCTGTTCAGTTTTATGGGATAAATTTCAAGCAGTCATCAAAGTTTTCAATGACGTTGTCTGGTTTGTCAAATACAACTAGGCTTTTTTTTCAATCTGATTCGACATCATTTGATCCTTTGACATTCGATACAATTGATGTAAATTATACTACCCAATTAAATTTCATTTCTGTGGCTTGTGGATATGAAAATTATTATACACTGACTAGCATTCAGTCTACTCACAATACGATCGATACAGTAAAACTAAGTCAATCATTAGTGGATGGCGATGTAAATAAAGAACATATACAAATTGTACTCAAAAACTAAAATAGCATCTCGAATAGCTAAGCATAGCTTGATTGTGTGCACACTTTTGATGTGCAGTTTCACCAATGTTTTTGGGTATAGATTAAGTGCTGATTCTACACAAACTACTACACGAAAAGACACTTCTTTTAAACGATTTACCTACTTTAGATTTGGTGTGGATTTGTCCAAAATTGTTAGATCGCAATTAGCTAAAGATTACAAAATATATGAGTTTCAAATAGATGCCAATTTTTCCAAACAAACATCTTTAGCTTTCGAGTTTGGCGGAGGGAATTCTCAAGTTGATAATGCTTTTTTGGTTTATAAAAGCAGTTCGGTTTTTGGACGATTTGGTATAGATAAAACATTTTTCAATACTGAGTTTAAAGGTGATATGGACAATGCGTTTGTCGGTATTCGTTTGGCATTTTCGCCAATTCAACGAAACAATGCAACTTTTGTGATAAAAGATCAATTTTGGGGCGACACATCTGGCGTTATCAACTCTACACGTTTCAATGCCATGTGGATAGAATTGAATGGAGGGTTTCGGGTAGAGTTGTATAAAAATATTTTTGCTGGTTGGAATGTTCGTGCTAAAACCTTTTTAAATCCTAAACGCTTTGAACTGCTTCCGCCTTCCTATTTGGCGGGCTATGGTCGCGGTGATAAAAACACAGCTTTTGATTTTAACTTTTACATTTTATATGGTATAGGTAAAAGAAACTAGTATGTAAACCGAATGTGTTTTCTTTGCATATCAAACACATTTAAACGATGAATTTACTCGGTCAAGAAACATCCCCATATCTACTTCAACATGCTTCGAATCCTGTGCATTGGTTCCCCTGGGGTGATGCTGCATTTGAAAAAGCGCAAGCTGAAAACAAACCTATATTGGTTAGTATAGGATACTCCTCATGTCATTGGTGTCATGTCATGGAACACGAAAGTTTCGAACATCAAGAGACAGCCGACCTTATGAATGCTTTATTTGTAAATATTAAAGTAGATAGAGAAGAATATCCAGATGTAGATCACATGTATATGGATGCCGTGCAAGCTATGACGGGTTCGGGTGGTTGGCCTTTAAATGTATTTTTGACTCCTGATAAAAAGCCTTTTTATGGTGGAACTTATTTCCCTCCAGTTCGAGCGTTTAACAGAGCTTCTTGGAAAGAAATATTGGTCAATGTTTCTCAATATTTTACCCAGAATAGAGACGAAGTAGAAAAGCAAGCGCTTCAATTAACCAATCATTTGTTGACGGCCTCTCAATTAGGCACAGTAGAACTCAAAGATCCAATCGCCGATTACGCCTTGCCTGAACTGGATATGAGTAAAATGATAGAGAAAGTGCTTGCAAACGCAGATAAACAAGAAGGTGGATTTGGTACTGCACCCAAATTTCCATCAACATTTGCAATCAAGTTGCTTTTAGATCATTACGCCCTTACAGGCCATTCTGAATCTTTGGATCAAGCACTGCTATCCCTTGACAAAATGCGCATGGGCGGTATTTACGATCATATTGGAGGTGGTTTTGCGCGCTATAGCACCGATAAATTTTGGTTGGCACCTCATTTTGAGAAAATGCTATATGACAATGCACTTTTGATTGAAGTATATGCTATTGCATTTTCAGTCACTAAAAAAGAAATTTACAAAAATACCATTACAGAAATCGTCGAATGGCTCACACGAGAAATGACATTTAGCGATCAAAAGCATAAAGGAATTGGATTTTATTCTGCTCAAGATGCAGATAGCGAAGGTGTAGAAGGGAAATATTACACTTGGTCGTATGAGGAACTCAAAGCAATATTAAAAGGAGATTTTGAGGAATTTACAGCTTATTTTAACCTTAAAGAAG
>JBILCF010000083.1:0-11961 GCA_044353325.1 Chitinophagaceae bacterium
CATGCAGCTAAGGCTCTACTTACTTCATAACTAAAATCAACATGCCCAGGTGTATCAATCAAGTTAAAAACATAATCGGTGCCTTTGTAAGGGTAATTGATCTGTATAGCATGGCTTTTGATTGTTATGCCTTTCTCGCGTTCTAGGTCCATATCGTCTAAAACTTGTGCTTGCATATCTCTTTCTCCAATAGTATGTGTAAATTCCAATAATCGATCAGCCAACGTGCTTTTACCGTGATCAATGTGGGCAATGATGCAAAAATTTCGTATATTTTTCATGAATATATGTTCGTGGAGTGAATAAAGGGATGCAAAAGTAGTTCTATCCAATGAGTAAAAAAAATCCTGATGAAAGTTCATCAGGATAAAAGAGGTGTAAAAAATAGATTACCATTTTTCAACTTCGTTGGTATGGCTTGAATCCAAATCTGGTGAGGTTAAATCAGTAGATGTATGATGCTGTTGACCATTGTTATTGTAGGGTTGATCTTGATCGTCATATTCGTGGTTAAATGCATCAAAATCGAAATCAGGCATGAGTTCTGTTTTGATATGATCTATGGTTTCAGTCAAAGCTTTTAAAAACTTATTAAAATCTTCTTTGTATAAAAAAATTTTGTGACGTTCGTAACCGGCGTCGTTAAAGCGTTTTTTACTTTCAGTCAGTGTTACAAAATAATCGTTTCCTTTCGTTGATTTGACATCAAAGAAATATGTTCTTTTTTTTCCTGCTTTGAGTCGTTTTGTAAAAAAAGTCTCGTTGTTTCTTTCGTTATTCTGCTCGTTGTAGTTGTCGTACGCCACTTTTGGTTGAGATTTAAGTTAAAAAAAAGATTTAAAAGGACTAACAAATATACTCTTTATACCTTGATGACAAAATTTTACAGCGAAATTTTATAGCTTTAGAGATATTTATCCCCTATAGACAGGAATACTAGTTAATTATTTTACTAAATGATAAAGTTTTCATAATTTAGCACCATAAATAAATAATTTAAGATGAACAATACCCAAATTCTATTAAGTGCTCTGGGCTTTTCAGCTGTAACCATGTCTGCATTAATGGTCAAAGACAACTTGGCTATGAATCCAGATTACGTTAAACTTAACATGCAGAAGAAAGCAGAAGAGAAGGAAGAAAAGAAAGAAAAAATTGCTGGTGCATTGGAATGGTATAAAATGATTCGTGCCAATCAAGTGACTGGGACAATTGATCCATTAGACATCGTAGCTGCAAAGGACGAGGCTAACAGACAACTTAAACGTAACTTGAAAAGTAGAGCAGCATTAACAGCAATGAAATGGGATGAAACGGGGCCAAATAATATTGGTGGTCGTTGTCGTGCATTAATCACAGATAGAAATAATTCCAACTTGATGTATTTAGGTTCATCTGGTGGAGGTTTGTCAATATCAACCGATGGTGGTAACAATTGGCAACGTCGCGCAGGTAACGATTCGTCATCAGCTATGGCTGTATGTGCTTTGACTCAAGCAGCAAATGGAGATATTTACTACGGAACAGGAGAAGGATTTGGTGCTGGGATTCCATTAACGGGAGGTGCTCAGACACAATTAGGTGAAGGTATTTTTAAATCCACTGATGGAGGAAATTCATTCAATCAATTGCCTTCAACTAAGCCTGGAAATTCTAATAGCAGCTCAGATCAATGGGCGTTTACAAATAAATTAGTATCACATCCAACAGATGCAAACAAAATATTTGCTGCTACTGGAGCTGGTTTAAAAGTAACTAAAGATGGCGGTGCTACATGGGCTAAACCGACTGGTTTAACAACAAGTGCATTTATGGATGATGTTGAAATTTCAACATCAGGCGATCGTGTTGTAGCTGCAACTTCTTCTGCAATTCATATTTCCAATGATGGCGGGGAAACTTTTGGCACATCTATTATGGGAGCAAATGGCCTTCCGGCTGCAGCTGGATTAAGCCGTATTGATATTGCTATTGCCCCTAGTAACCAAGATTATATTTACGCATGTATGGCTACATCTGCTTCTACGTTGAAAGGTATTTACAAATCTACAGATGGCGGTGCAACTTGGACTACGATTGGTGTCGGTGGTTCTCCTGTATTTGATCCACTTGGGTCGCAAGGGTTTTGGAATATCGCTTTTGGCGTTCATCCTACTAATCCTGATATGCTATTCTTAGGTGGTCAATTGGATTTGTTCCGTTACACATCGGCATCTGGCTGGGTAGCAATTGCCTATTGGGTTGGAAATCCATTCTTTGGTAAAGTGGTACATGCAGATATGCATGGTATTATGTTTAATCCAACAAATCCAAGCACAATGTATGTTATCACCGATGGTGGTTATTACAGAACATTTAATTGTGATGCTGTAAACCCAAGTGATATCTTTTTTGCTGAACAAAATAAAAACTTATCTGTTACGCAATGTTACGGTTTATCTGCGAATACACTCGGTCATGTTGTATTTGGAGCTCAAGATTGCGGCTCTGGTATGATGGGAAATTCAACTAATTCATTACAACAAGCGAGAAAGCTTACAGGCGGAGATGGAATGCGAAATGCTATTAGTAGTTTGTTGCCAAAATTTGTCTTTACATCTACGTATGGGGGAGCATTCAGACGTGCTACAGATGGTGGCCAAAACGCACAATCATTCAAGAGTTTCTTTGATGCAAATATAGATGCAGGTCCGAACGGTACACCAGATGGCGATCCAGATGATGGTGCAATTTGGAATCCACCTATCGTCTTGAAAGAAAAACTAAATTCTGATGGTGCACCAGTTTCAGCTTTCTTATTTGGTACAAGTAGCTTCTTATGGTTAACACAAGGTGCAATTTCTGGTAAAGCAGTTTGGTTTAATATAGCAACTATTCCTGGTGGAGGTGTTAGTGCGATTGTAGTTCCGAAGGATAATAATGAAATTGTATACGTAGGAACAGCTGGTGGTAATGTCTATCGCGTTGATTTGCCTAATATTTTAGACTCTACTTACAAATATGCTGATACAGTAGAGAACACAGGTACAATCCCATACAAAACAAATGGTTTGATCAAAACAACGCTCTTAGCTCAATATTCTGGACGTTATATTACAGATTTAGCTTGTAGCAAAGATGGGGATGTTCTTTATACAACATTGGGTAACTATGGCAATTCATCATATATTTATAAATCAACGAAAGCTGACACAGCTTCAAGTGTTGCAAATGCAGCCTTTACAGATTTTACAGGGACATTGCCTAAAATGCCTATTTACTCTGTACTTTGTATAGAAGGAAATCCAAATCGAGTACTTATTGGGACTGAATTAGGTATATGGGGCTCTGAAAATGTTGGGACACCATTTTGGCAAGAATGTAATATAACTGGTAGTGACCCTACTAAATGGCATCCTCGTGCTGCAACGTATGAAATTATTGAAGTTGGTTCATATTCAAGTCCTGATGGTTCTGGCTACAGTGGTCCTGTTGTTTATTCTGGTACACATGGTCGTGGTACTTTCCGTTCTACAACTTTAAGTACTTATTGGCCAACTAATGTTCAGTTTGCAAACAAATATACAGAAGCTATTTCTGTATATCCAAACCCAGCAACGAATTTGGCTACAATTAATTATAACACTTCAATTTCTGGTAAAGCATCAATTCGCATTTATTCATTGACTGGAACTTTAGTGAAATCCTTTGAGTCAAATGTTCAAAACGGGGCAAATTCAATTCAATTGGATTTAACTGGAATAGCAACTGGTGGATACATTGTATACTTAAGCAATGGTGAAAAGCATGCCTCTGCTAAGTTGATAAAACAATAATTTAAATATTAATTTATAAAAAAAAGGTCGCTCATAAGCGACCTTTTTTTATGGAAATGAGATTAACATCTAAATTATGAATGTAAAATTATTCTTAAATATTTTTTTTTATTCATTATGTTATTTGATAAACTTATTGTAATATTACGGAACTATTCACGCAAAGTTTGGCTATGTTAAAAAGAGTTTTATTATTACTGCTATTGCCTATAGTCGTTACGGCTCAAAAACATCATGAAGTTGGTATTTTTGGAGGTACATCGAGCTATTATGGTGATTTGCAAGAGCGTTTGTTTCCCAAAGAAGGCTATCGTGCTAGCGGTGGTTTAATGTATAAGTATTTTGTACATCCAAATGTAGGATTTCGTTTTGGGGCAACATATGCAAGTCTTTATGGAGCTGATAGTTTATCTGAAGCACCAGCTGTAAAAAAACGAAATTTGAATTTTCAAACCAATTTATTTGAAGTTCATAGCGCTATTGAAATCAACATGATTCCTGTTGATTATGATGAATTTAAGTTTTCGCCTTATTTGTTTGCTGGATTGGCTTTATTCTACTACAATCCTTACACCATAGGTGCAAATGATCAAAAAATTTATCTACGACCATTAAGTACTGAAGGTCAAGGTTTGAGACAATATCCTGGCCGTAAAGTTTATAGCCTAGTCAATGTAGGTTTGCCATTAGGCGCTGGAATGAAAGTTTTGATTGGTAAAAAAGTGTTGATCAGCACAGAAATTGGGTTTAGATATACAGCAACTGATTACTTGGATGATGTTAGTTCTTCATATGTCAATATGGATACATTATTTCGTTATAAAGGGAAGCAAAGTGTTGATTTATCCTACCGTTCTGACGAACTTGCAGGTTGGGACAATAACTACCCTAACGATAAATTTGTTCGTGGAGACAATATGAAAAAAGATTGGTATTGGTTTGCGGGTGTCAACGTAGCCATTTATTTTGATGCATTTGGAAATCCAGATCGTTCAAAAAAAACGCGTTGCCCTCGTAAAATATTTAGTAAGAGCTTTTAGAATGCATTAAACTACAAGATGACAAAATCATCTTTATCTTTTAAAAATGAAAATTGAGTTCTGACGGACTCAATTTCTTTATTATGGAGTGTGAGTGTTTGAATAGATTCTTCATTGGATTGAAATAAGATATCACCCAAGGGAGAAATTAGTTGACTATCTCCAATATAGTGTATTTGATTCCCATCGTTCCCGATACGATTAACACCTATGACATAGGCTTGGTTTTCGATAGCTCTTGCTTTAAGCAAAGTATTCCAAGCTGTTGATCTTCGTTCAGGCCAATTGGCTACATACAATAAAATATCGTATTCATCCATGTTTGATTGCCTTGCCCATACAGGGAATCTTAAGTCATAACAAATTAAGGGACAAATACGCCAGCCGTTTACAGTTGTGATTAATCGCTTTTGTCCAGCGCTAAAATGCTCGTCTTCATTGGCATAAGAAAATAAATGCCTTTTGTCGTAAATTCCAAATTGTCCATTTGGTTGCATCCAAACCATTCGATTGAAATACTTCCCATTTTCTTCAGCCATGAAACTGCCAGTTAGAATTATTTTCTTTTCCATTGCTATTCGGCGCATCCATTGAAAAGTTTGACCAGTCATATTCTCGGCAAGCAGTTTTGGATTCATACTAAATCCCGTTGTAAACATTTCTGGTAACACAACAATATGTGTTGGATCTGAAATAGAATTTATCTTTTCTTCAAACATAATCAAATTGGCTTGTTTGTCTTCCCAATGTAAATGACTTTGAATAATGGTTATATTTAATTCTGATTTCATAGGTTTAGTTTTTGAAATTTAATTTGAGTTGTTCAGATATGTAATCATATTCATACCCTTTTTGCAAAAGATAGTTTTTTAATTTATTCATTTTTGCAAATGAATTTCTTTCTTTTTTTAGCTCTTCCATTTTTTTCGAAGTCAGTTTTTCTATTGTTTTTAAATAGTCTTCTTCGTGTACTTCTTGCATTGCTTTTTTTATACAATAATCCGAAACTTGATGTTGCTTTAGCGCTTGCTTGATTTTATTTCGGCCCCACTGTTTGAAGTAAAATTTACCACGCGCCAATGCGCAAGCAAAGCGTTCTTCATTTAAAAAGTTTTCTTCGATCAATTCTATAATTACATTTTCCAAATCATTGCCATATACCTTAAGTTCAATTAATTTTGAACGTACTTCTTTATGGCTTCGTTCTTGGTAAGCGCAATAATATTTGATTTTTTCGAGTATGTCAATTGTTGTATTCATACTTTCATTTTTAACTACGTATGGCAACGACTGGATTCAGGTGGGCTGCACGTTTGGCTGGTAAATATCCTGCTATAATACCAACGAATATGCTAATGAAGACACCTAGTAGAAAATTAAACAATGACATGGTAATAGGAAAGCCTACTGGGCCAGAAAGGATTTTAGACAAGATGTAAACTAAAATGATACCAATGAAGCCACCACCAAGACATAATAAAGTAGATTCGATTAAGAATTCAGCAAGAATACTATCTGATTTTGCACCTATTGCTTTTTTGATTCCTATTATAGTAGTTCTTTCTTTTACAGATACAAACATAATGTTGGCAATACCAAAGCTTCCAACAAGTAAAGAAAAGAAGCCAATAATAAACCCAAAAACATTGAAATTGACAAAAATGGCATCAATACTACTTTGTATTGTAGACAATTGATTAAACGAAAAATTATCTTTTTCAATGGGTCTAAGTTTTCGTATTGCACGCATTACAGATTTGATTTCATATTTCATTTCTTTCAAATCATATCCATCTTTTGATCTTACCATCAACAAAGGATCTGTAAAGCCATTTCCTATATTATTGTCGATATTTCGATAGGCCGAAAGATAATTGTAGGATAAAATAACACCTGCATCAAAGTCAAAGCCGGTCATAGTTTTGCCTTGTTTTTTCAATACACCAATTACTGTATACTTTCGATCTAATAGTGATATGGATTTATTGATTGGATTGATTGAATTGCCAAATAACTCATCGGCTAATTGCGATCCAATTAAAATTCCATTGCTTTGGGTACCTTGCATTTCAGAAACTGAAAAATACCTTCCAGTTTCTATTTCGATAGCTTGTAATTTATTAAAATCATACGTTACAGCAAATACACTTGCACCTTTTACTTCATTGTTTTGAAACTTGATGCTTTCAGCTTCGTCTGTATAGCATAATGTGGCATAAGCGGCACTAGAAACATTTTTTTCAATTGCTTTTAGTTCAGCTTTATTGCAAACTGGTCTTGCTTTATATTTCCACATAGGGTATTCACCTTCTTCTTCGGGTATCCAAGGGTATTTGCCAATGTACATAATATTGCTCCCAAGGGATTGCATATTGCTTTGGATGTTTTTTTGGAGACTATCAAAAACAGTCAAAACGCTTATGATACAAAACACGCCAATGGTAACACCAAGTAATGAAAGAAAAGTTCGCAACTTGTTGCTGGTCAATTCCTTAAATGCCATTACGCCATGCTGAAAGAATACAGAAAATATCATAGGGATAGGTAAAGATAATTAGGATTAGGTAAATATGACGTGTAAATTTGTGGTTTAGATTATGGATAGTTCATCAGCGCTTAAAACCCTTAGATTGCTTAACCAAAAAGAGTTTGCTAGCTATATTTTCACAAGGTTCATTGTCATTTTTAGTTTGTTTTTACAATCAACAGTATTAGGCTATTTAATGTACACAATTACTAAAGATCCATTGACATTAGGTTTTATTGGTTTAGCTGAAGTCATTCCGGCATTCGGATTTGCTTTTTTTGCAGGATATATTGTAGATAAAAAAGAAAAAAGAACGATGTACATGTCTTGTATTTTCTTTTATTTAATTAATACGATATTAATGATTTTCATTACCTCAGTTTATTTTAAATCAACATATGGTTTGCATCGGATCGAATGGATGATTTATCTCGTTATGTTTATCAGTGGATGTATTCGTGCGTTCTTAGCGCCATCATCGTTTTCATTACTCCCTTTGCTAGTTAAACGAGAGGATATCTCTCAAGCTGTTACATGGAGCAGTACATCCTGGATGCTTGGATCGGTTTTAGGTCCTTTGTTTGGTGGTCTTTTGATGGCTTGGGTGGGTGTGCATACTACGATTATAGTTTCTTTTGCTGGACTGTTTTTTGCTTTTTTTGCCATGTTGAGAATTCAGAAAAAGCCTATTACTATTCAAAAGGAAGTAGGTATGTTAAAAGGTTTGGCTGAAGGCTTTCGATTTGTTTTTGGTTCTCAAATTATTCTGGCAGTATTAAGCTTAGATTTATTTGCCGTTCTTTTTGGCGGAGCCGAAGCTTTATTGCCTGTTTTTTCAAAAGAGATTCTTCAAGTAGGTGAAGTAGGGTATGGCTGGCTCCGAAGTGCACATGGTATAGGTTCATTGTCATTGTTATTTATTTTGGCATATTTACCATTAAAGACTCATGTGGGCTATAAATTATTTGCGAGTGTAGCTGGATTTGGTTTATGTATTTTACTTTTTGGCTTATCGGTCAATTTTTATTTTTCGTTTGTTGTTTTGTTTTTTGCGGGATTGTTCGATGGAGTCAGTGTCGTCATTCGTCATTCTATTTTACAGTTAAAAACTCCTGAAGAATTAAAGGGTAGGGTGTCATCCATCAATATGATGTTTATAAGTTCGAGCAATGAGTTAGGTGCTTTTGAAAGTGGATTAGCAGCGCGTCTTTTAGGTACAGCACCTTCAGTTGTGTTTGGTGGTATTATGACGCTACTCGTAGTAGTGATTACTTTTTTAAAAGCACCTAGTCTTAAAAAAATAAAATTAGACTAGATTCACTCATTGAAATTATTTTTTTAACGAAATAATGTCAAGTTTGAACTAACATTAAACATTGCATTTTCGTCTTTATCATGAAATCTGACAATAATAAATTAAATTTCGCGTTAGACATTCGTATTTTTACACAAAATTATATTTAGCATGAAGCACAAAATCTTTTTCCTTTTAGCCATGTTTGTTCTTGTTTCAGCCACATTGATGGCGCAGGATAAAATCTATTTACGCAATACAAAAGGATTTATCAATGCAAAAATAACAGAAGTAGGTTTGGACGAAATAAAGTACAAAGAAACAAATAATATGGAAGGGCCTCAGTTTACGTTGGAAAAAGATGATATAGAAAAAATTGTATATTCAAATGGTCGTACTGAAACTTTTGAACAAACAATGTCAGCCAAAGTATCCTTAAAAGAAATGCATAAAAACAATATAAAGTTTGCTTTACTATCACCAGTTTCTACTCATTTTCATTTATCTTATGAAAAAGGCGTAAAGCAAGGTCAAAGTTGGGAAGTACATGCTACATTTATTGGTTTGGGCATGAAAGTGCCATCTTATACTTATTATGATCAAATTACAGGAACTCAAACCTATTATTATAAAAAGCAGGCAGGCTTAATGGTTGGTGCGGGTTACAAGTTTTCATTTACTCCTGATTATGTTGCGAGAGGTATACGCAGTCGTCATATCCTTCAAGGCAGTTTTTTTAGACCTTCTGCTTATGTTGGTGGATTTAGATACAATACTTATAGTCAAGATTTTTCAGGCAAATTGATTACAAAAAAGAAATCAATCATGACTGGAGCTATTATGGCTGAACTAGGTAAACAATGGACGCTATCTAATAGAGCTTCTTTCGAGTATTACTTTGGTTTTGGATATGGATTTGATAATCGAAAATTTAATTCCAATGACTTTACTGCATTTGATGATTATGTATCCTTTTATTACTTATACAGTCGTTTAGGAATTACAAATATGTCAAATTCGTTTTTGGCAGTAAGTTCTGGTGTGAAATTTGGCTATTTGTTTCATACTCCCAAAGAGAAAAAATTGGAAAAAGAAAAGAAGGTTTTGAAATAATTAAACCATTTTGAATTTACAAAATAGATTCAATGTGATGTTCGATACCATTAACTTCTATGATGTCGCCAAGTTTTTTCCCCATTAATTTTTCACCCAAAGGAGACTTTGGAGAAATAGCGAATATTATTTTTTCGTCAATTGATATTTTAGGCAAAGCCACACTTAAGAAGAAATATCCTTTATTTGTTTTTACAAGACTTCCACTGGCTGCTATTTCATTTGAAATTGTAATGTCTATTTGAGCATAAATTGTTTTTTGGTCTACAGCCTCGTATAGATGTGTTGCAACTTGGCTTTGTTCTAGTTGAAGCATAGTCAATGCAGTTTCGTGTTTGTCCCCTGCAGAGCTTTTAGTTTCATTTAAAATACTTTCGCTCAATTCATCTAGCGTAAATTGAAACCCATCTATTTTTTCATTGAGTAAGTCTAAAAAACGAGAATATATTTTTTCTTTAAATGTCATCATATGACCTGGTTATTTATGAATGTGAAATTAAACTAAATCGAAAGATAATTTCTTACAGAAATACTATTAAATCGGGGCTGAAATTATTAGATATATTTGTTGTCAAAAAAAAGGCTATCTCGAAAGATAGCCTTTTGATTATAAATGGTAATGATATATTAATTATCTGAGTTTTTGTTCCCTTTAACGCGAGCAATAACTTCTTCTGCAACGTTGTTTGGAGCAGGAGCATAATGGCTAAATTCCATTACATTACTTGCACGACCACTTGACAATGAACGCAATTGAGTTACATAACCAAACATTTCAGACAATGGAACTTTAGCACGGATAACTTGAGCACCAGCTTTAGTATCCATACCTTCTAAAAGACCACGACGACGGTTTAAGTCACCTGTTACGTCACCCATGTATTGATCAGGAGTGATAACTTCTACTTTCATGATTGGTTCAAGCAAAACTGGTTTTGCTTTGCGTCCAGCTTCGCGGAAACCTTGACGAGCACAAAGTTCAAAACTCATTGCATCGGAATCCACATCATGGTAGCTACCATCAAATACTCTGATTTTCATGTTTACCAATGGATATGATGCCAAAACACCATTGCTCATTGCATTTTCAAATCCTTTCTGTATAGCAGGTAAAAACTCCTTAGGGATAGATCCACCAAATAAGTCATTGACAAATTGGAATGATTTTCCGTCATTTTCTTTTAACCACTCTTCGTCAGCAGGTCCGATTTCAAATTGGATATCAGCAAATTTACCACGACCACCAGATTGTTTTTTCAACACTTCACGATGTTCGATTTTAGCTTGGAAGGCTTCTTTGTATGCAACCATCGGAGCACCTTGGTTTACTTCTACTTTGAATTCACGACGCATACGGTCAATGATGATTTCAAGATGAAGTTCACCCATACCACGAAGGATAGTTTGACCTGTTTCTTCGTCAGTGTTTACTTTCAAAGTAGGATCTTCTTCTACCAATTTAGCAATAGCCATACCCATTTTGTCCACGTCAGCTTGCGTTTTAGGCTCTACTGCCACAGCAATAACTGGTTCAGGGAAGGTCATAGATTCAAGTATAATAGGATTTTTCTCATCACAAAGTGTATCACCTGTTTTGATATCTTTAAAACCTACTGCTGCTCCAATATCACCTGCTTCGATAAAGTCAACTGGATTTTGTTTGTTGGCATGCATTTGCATGATACGGCTAATACGTTCGTTTTTGCCGGTACGTGTATTCAATACATAACTACCAGAATCTAAACGACCAGAGTATGCACGGAAGAACGCCAAACGACCAACAAAAGGATCAGTCATGATTTTGAATGCTAAAG
The DNA here is from genome assembly GCA_044353325.1 of Chitinophagaceae bacterium. Lineage (GTDB taxonomy): Bacteria > Bacteroidota > Bacteroidia > Chitinophagales > Chitinophagaceae > OLB11. Next base: position 11,604 of record JBILCF010000083.1, read on the forward strand.
CCGAAAACGGTTCTTTAGGATCAGAACTACGAGTTAATTCTTCACCTGTATCAGGATCTGTTCCTTTTACAGCTTCAATATCCAATGGACCAGGAAGGTAACGACAGATAGCATCTAATGCAGTTTGAACCCCTTTGTTTTTGAAAGAAGAACCACACATCATCGGAATGATAGAAATATCAATTACCGCTTTACGAATAGCTGCATGCATTTCATCTTCGGTGATACTATTTGGATCATCAAAGAATTTTTCTAATAAGTTGTCATCGTATTCAGCAACAGCTTCAACTAAATGTTGGCGCCATTCGTTTACTTCGTCAATCATATCGTCTGGAATAGGTACTTCTTTGAAGGTCAT
>JBILCF010000213.1:0-4067 GCA_044353325.1 Chitinophagaceae bacterium
GCGTATTTTACTGAAAACAAAATACAATATGTACACGTCAATCAAAACGCAGAAAGTATCTATTATGCCAAAGATGAAAGTGAGGCTTACATAGGAACCAACAGAGCTGAGAGCGCTGAAATGAATGTCTATTTTACCGATCAAGAAGTCGATCACATCGTTTTTATTACAGATCCAAAAGGTGATTTTTATCCTATAGACAAATTAACTGAATCACTTAAATTTTTAAATTCGTTTCAAGTGTTGACTGAACGAAAACCGAAATCGAAACAAGAGATTTTGGAAGATTAAATACTAGCTTTATAAGGTTAGTTGATTAACTAATTCTACTCCAAATTTCTTTATCTTTTTTAGATAATAAATGTAATCGTAAATTTTGATTTTGAGGTAACAGCAAATCAGGATCTTCTTTTAAAATCACAATAGCAGCGTTTCGTGTTATTTCCATCAAAGCGACGTCTTTAACGATGTCCGCCAAATGCAAATCCAAGGTTCCGCTTTGTCTTGTGCCATCAATTTCCCCTGGTCCACGTAACTCAAGATCTTTTTCAGCTATAGCAAATCCACTTGTTTCGTTTACCATAGTTTCCATGCGCTCTCGGCCTGTGTTTGTTAGTTTCGACGAAGTCAATAAAATACAATAAGATTTATCGGCACCACGACCTACCCTACCTCGTAGTTGATGCAATTGAGATAAACCAAAACGTTCGGCACTTTCAATCAACATTACACTTGCGTTCGGAACATTGACTCCAACTTCTATAACAGTAGTTGCTACCATGATATGCGCATTCCCTTTAATAAAGGCATTCATATTTTGCTCTTTATCTTCGAGTGGCATTTTGCCATGCACCTTGCATATATTGTATGTATGCGCATGAAAAAATTGCTTCACTTGTTCGTACCCGGCTTCAAGATTTTCATAATCTACTTTTTCACTCTCTTGTATCAAAGGGTAAACTATGTATGCTTGTCTGCCTTGATCGACTTCATGTCGAATAAAATCCATCACCTTAGCTCGATGAATTTCATTGCGATGAATTGTTGTGATAGGTTTTCGACCTGGAGGTAATTGCTTGATGACAGATACTTCTAAATCGCCATAACTTGTCATGGCTAACGTACGTGGAATTGGTGTAGCCGTCATCACCAATACATGTGGCGGTAATACATTTTTTTTCCATAGTTTGGCACGTTGTGCCACGCCAAAACGATGTTGCTCATCGATGATACACAATCCTAAGTTTTTAAAAATTACCGGGTCTTCAATTAATGCGTGTGTACCGATTAAAATATGAATTTCGCCAAGTGATAATTGACGCAACACTTCCTTTCGGGCTTTGCCTTTAATATTTCCAGAAAGATAACTTACACGAATAGGCATATCTTTGAGTAAGTCAGTAATCCCAATAAAGTGTTGTTGAGCCAATATTTCAGTAGGTGCCATCAAACACGCTTGAAATCCATTATCAATTGCTAACAACATACATAAGAGTGCGACTATGGTTTTACCACTTCCAACGTCCCCTTGTAAAAGGCGATTCATTTGAGCACCAGTTTGAGTATCCAATCGAATTTCACGCAGTACTTTTTTTTGATCATCTGTTAACTCAAACGGTAGATAAGTAGAATAAAATTGATTAAACAAATCACCTACTTTCTCAAACCGAAAACCATGTACATATTTTTGATTAAGTTTTAGTTTGCAAATACCAATTTGATGGACAAATAATTCTTCAAACTTTAAACGAAACACAGCACGTTGCAATACACCTTGGTCTGGTGGAAAATGGATTGCACATACAGCTTCGTATCGAGGCAATAAATTAAAATGTGAGACTACATCTGAGGGTAAGATTTCAGGCATATTCGTTGCATGCAGCATTGAAAATAAACCTTGAACAAGTTTAACATAATTGCGTCCAGATAAACTACGCACGCGTAACTTTTCGCTTGAAGGATAAACGGGCTGAAAAGCTTGAAATTGATCTTGAGAAACAGACTCAAGTTTATCCAATTCAGGATGTGTAATACTCCAAAAACCATTAAAGCGAACAGCTTTTCCATACACTAAAAAATGACCGCCATTGGCAACTACTTTTTCAAGCCAAGAAATACCTTGAAACCAAACAAGTTCGATCATACCGGTATCGTCTTTAAACGATGCGACTAATCGTCTTGCACGAGCAGTTCCTACTATTTCAGAGAAAATAATTTTACCTATAATTTGAACAAATACACCATCTTCAGGAATGTCTTTGATTTTGATAAAACTACTTCTATCCATATAGCGAAAAGGATAGTGAGTCAACATATCGCCAAACGTATGAATGCCTAGTTCTTTGCGTAGCAATTCACCACGTTGTGGTCCTACACCTTTGAGGTATTCGATGGGTGTAAGCAGGATATCATTCTTATGGGTAAACATCAATGTCCAAAAATAAAAGATATTAGTACATAAAGTATGAATTCAGTTCGATTTCTATCAGAAGATTTTAGTCGGTATAGATTTCTATTGAAAAAAAATACACACTTTGCTTCGTAATTTTGAATTTTTTAAGATTAAGACTCAACCCAAAACTATATGGAATTGCCGCGCTTTAATATACGTGTTTATGGCTTATGGCTAAACGACCAAGATCAAATTCTTGTGAGCGATGAACGCTTGGGTGATTTTAAGTTTACAAAATTTCCTGGTGGAGGCCTTGAATATGGCGAAGGCACTAAGGAATGCTTAAAACGTGAATGGAAAGAAGAATTAAATTTGGAAATTGAAGTTTGTGATCATTTTTACACCACAGACTTTTTTCAGTCTTCCGCTTTTCATACTGATACACAAATTGTCAGTATTTATTATCTCGTCAAACCAATAGATCCACCCAAATTCGAAGTTCAAACCATAAAGCATAATTTCAGTTTACAAGGTCATGAGGAAGTATTGTTTCGATGGATCAACCTTAAAGACTTGCACGATGAAACTGTTGATTTACCTATAGACAAAGTCGTTGTAAATAAGCTTCTATCCATGTGATAAAATCGTTATTTAATCGACTAAAGCGTTTCTACTTCATTCTATATGATTCAAAATGAATACTTTTGCATTTCATCACCAATTCATTTAATGAGAATCCCTATTTTCCTTTTTTTAATAATTATAACTTCTGCCCTTCAATCCAATGCTCAATGTGGCTCTACCATTTCAAATTTCCCTTATAACGAAAGTTTTGAAGCTGGAACTGCTGGTTGGACAGACGGGGGACTAAGTAGCGATTGGGCATGGGGTACACCAAATAAAAGTTTCATTCAAACAGCAGGTAATGGCACCAAATGTTGGGTTACTGGCGGATTGAATGGGGCATTTTATAATTTTGGGCAACGCTCCTATGTTACAAGTCCATGTTTTGATTTTACGAATGTTCAGTTTCCTCATATAAAAATGAAAGTCTATTGGGAAGGTGAAAATCAATACGATGGTACTACGTTACAATACTCTTTAAACAATGGTATAAACTGGTTAAATGTTGGAACCAATACCGATCCTGTTGATTGTTTAAACGAAAATTGGTTTAACCAATCTAATATCAATGCATTAAATACCTTAGCTAATCCTAAACATGGATGGGCAGGTACTATATTGCCTACTTCTGCAGGTTGCTTTGGAGGAAGTGGTAGTGGAGGATGGGTTATTGCTCAACATTGTATGTCATACCTTGCAGGTCAACCAAGTGTTCAATTTCGATTTGCTTTTGGCGCTGGTACAGTTTGCAATGCTTTTGATGGTTTTGCATTTGACGATATTACTATTGGAGAGGCTCCTTCAAACAATGCGAATTTTAGTTATAATTGCACAAATACACAATTAGGATATCAATTTACCAATACATCTGCACTTTGTCCATCAGGATTTTCATGGAATTTTGGCGATCCAAATTCGGGACTTTCCAATACAAGTACTTCAGCTAATCCTATTCATGTTTTCTCCTCGCCTGGTACGTACAATGTTTCATTAACAGTAATCGGGCCATGCAATCAATCTTCCACAATTACTCAAACAATCACAACACTGA
>JBILCF010000214.1:0-4065 GCA_044353325.1 Chitinophagaceae bacterium
AATGGTTATAAAGGTATTTCTGAAATTAACATTGAGGATTATCCAACTGTTAAAGAACATTTAGATAAATTTTATCCTCAATTAGAAAAAAGAGGTGATAAAGGTAAAACTCCATATAATTTAAGAAATTGTGCCTATGTTGATGATTTTAGACAGCCAAAAATAATTTGGAAAGAAATGTCATCAGAAACCCCTTTTGTTATTGATAGAGAAGGTTTTTTTACAAATGATACAATAACTTTTATTACAGGAGAGAATTTAGAATATTTATTGGTATTATTAAATTCAAAACTTTGCTTTTACATTTTTTCTAAATATTATTCAGGTGGTGGACTTGGTACTTCTGGAATACGATTTAAAAAAGAGTTTTTATCTAATTTGCCAATTATACAAATAGATATATCCAATCAACAACCTTTCATAGAAAAAGCAGATTTAATGCTGTCATTAAATAAAGAATTACAAGAAAAATCCCAAAAATTCCAAAGGACCATTCAAAGGAAATTTGTATTAGAGGAGTTGCCAAAAAAACTACAAGATTGGTACAAACTGCCTTATGCAGAGTTCATTAAAGAATTAGGTAAAAAGAAAGTAAAACTTACTTTATCTGAAGAAGCAGAATGGGAGGATTACTTTATGCTGGAGTCTAAAAAAGCTTTGGAATTAAAAGCTACCATAGATGCTACAGATAAAGCCATTGATACTATGGTATATGAATTGTATGGTTTGACTGAGGAGGAAATAAAAATTGTAGAAGGGAGTTAAGAAAATGACCTAGACCTCAAAAAAAGCTTTTCGGTTGTGGAAATTTTATTAACAGGTTAAAAATATTATTAATCAGCTGGATCTGCAGGAACTTCTGTAGTTTCTTCAACTTCTGAAGCTTCTTCACCTGAAGATGCTGGAGCCTCTGTAGCTGCTTCAACTGAAGGTGCTGGAGCTGGAGCTGCTGCTTCAACTGTAGCTGCTGGAGCAGTAATTGTATTTTCAGGTACTGTCATTTCTTCAACAGTATTTACTGGGATGCATTCATTACTTAATTTGGTCATACTGTGACCAAACATATCATCCTCAATCATTGAAATCCTTAAAAGCCAATCTGATGCAAATCTATTTTCTAATTGGGTTACGGCAAATACAGGGTTAGAATTTGATGTATTTGTTGCAACATAAGCTTTGTCACCATACCTGTCTTGTCCTTCAGTTAATATGAAGTTGCCCGCACTTATAGTATGTAGTTGGTTGTTAGTATTACTTCCCCAATCATCTGCCTTATTTTGGATTTTGTAAGTCCCACTTTTGCTACTTTCATTGTAGCATATATTTAGCCAATAGGTTTCATCTTGTTTTTTGTCGTGCCAACTCCATTCACCATTTAAATTGGATAAATTATTTTTAAGTGAACTACTTACATATGAATCTTCATTTCCATATGAGTCTTCAGGGTTTGTACCCTTGATTATATTAAAAGCTATGTATATTAAAAACAATCCTAATAAAACAAAAAGTATTAATTTTTTAGAAGTCACATATGTCAAGAAGTTCCCAAATTTACTTGAAGGTACAGGAGGAGGAATTCTTTTTGATGGCTCTTCTGAAATTGGAATAGGGGGAGGGACATTTTTAGATTGCTGATCAGGAGATTGTGCAATATTAGATTTAATTTCAGAAGGATTATTCGTTGCTTTAGCATTTAAATATTCTGGATAAAATTTAGCAGCTTTCCAATCTGTAATTTTCCCACCCTCAGTACATATTAAAGTTTCATCGTCACATATTTTTATAATATCTTCAATTTGAAGTGGGCCACTAGTTGCACCATTTTTAATGAAATAGTAATTCATAAACTTATTTTTTAATTTTATTTTTTTTGAAATTTCTAAACCAGATAAAGATAATTAATAAAGTTCCAATTAATTTAATTGCTGCTATTATATAAGTTGGAATACTTTCTTGTTTGTTTTCGGAAAATAATTCAAATACAGTTGTTAAACTGTTATAAAACAACATATAATCAATGAAATATACCTTGAAATTAGCTTTTAACCATATTAAAAGTGAATAATCCAGGTAATATTCACTTGTATATGCATTGTAATAATACCCAATAGTATGTACTAGAAAAAAGTACCCAACCAAAAAACAGGTTAGAATTATTATATATTTGAAGTGGTTAAATTTTCTTAAATGTATTTGATTATTATTTTGCAAAAGACTTGACAGTATTGTTGGAAATAAATCTGCTTTTTTCCATACTGAATCAGTTTCTTCATCGTTCCAAATTAATGTATTTTTATCAATTACTTTTAACAGGTCTTCTAAATTCAAAGGACCAATAGTTTGATTTTCATTTATATAGTACCACATTTGATTGAATAATTTTAGTTTTTTTATAGTTTGTTTGTGTGAATGTATAAAAAAAATTACACTCAACAAAATTCCCACTCAGTGTTTTTGTATAAAAGTATATACTACACACCAAGTGGAAATCATTCATAAAGAATTATTCTTCTTCAATTAGTTTTAAAATATCAGGTAACATAGACTGCTTATTAAAATTTACCCTGTTACGACTGTAAATTTCAGTGGTTTTAACAGAACTGTGTCCTAGACTTTGTTGGACCTGATAAATATTTCCTCCACTAACTTGTAACGCAATGTCTGTATAGGTATGTCTGGCAACATGAGAACTTACTTTTTTAAGGATGCCAGCATACTTACATACTTCTTTTATATACTTATTAATGTAAGCCAGTTTATTTCCTATAATAATTTCATTTACAATGGGTTCTTTATTCAAAAAAGGAAAGAAGTATTTCCCTTCAACTGTTTGATATCGGTTGAAGATTTCCATTAATTCAGGTACAACAGGTATTAACATTTTTGAACCTGTTTTTTGTTGTGCAAATACAAGACAGCCATGTTGTAAATATTCTTTTTTCATACCTATCATATCCCCTGCACGGGTTCCTTCTGCTAAAAAACAAGCATAAAAAAAGTCTTTGGCAATTTGTATAGAAGGTGTATTAGGAATCTTAGCATGAATGAAGCGTTGCAGTTCATCTAATGTCAACTTTTCTTTGGTATTATCTGTATATTTTAGTTTTAGAAGATCAAAAGGATTTCTTCCTTTGTACAAATCATGTTTAATAGCCTCATTTACTACTGTACGGATGACACTTAGATTAGCTGATACAGTATCTCTTGTATTTTTGTGGTGGGTGATAAGGTGATTTTCATACTGCTTCAGTAGGGAATAAGTAACTTCTTGTATAGGTAATTTACCTGATGTAAATACTTGAAATTTATGTAAAGCAGTTGCATAACGTTTGTAGGTCCCCAATTTGTTACGGGATTTAATTTCATTCAGTTTAGTGTTGAAGGCAAATACAAAGAAATCCTGCTGTTCAACTATTTGTTCTAAATTTTCAGTCAGTGTATACAAATTCAACTCTTTATTTGTAGCCATCAAATTATGATAGGTTTCTAACACATGTTTAAATTGGGTTTGTATGAGCTGATTATAAACTTGGTACTGAGGATGTGATTTTCTTACTTGTTGTTTTTGTTTGTTCCAATGTACTGAAGATACTGAAACACCTGTGTGTATACGCTTGTGTTTTCTGTCCTGTGTACAACGGATAAATATTGGTTTTGATTGTTTGGAATCCTTTGCTGGATTGTATTCCAGCTTAAATGTGATGTTCATGTTACACTAAGTTTTGCATAAATTCATTTTGGTGTAACATTGGTGAAACATTTGCCTAAAAAAGTCTTTTTTTGGACAGCTAAAAAATTACTGAAATACCTTTAAAATGGGGATATAAAAAAAGGGCTTGTTTTAAAAACAAGCCCTTTGTGATCCCGTTTGGATTCGAACCAAAGACCTACAGCTTAGAAGGCTGTTGCTCTATCCAACTGAGCTACGAGACCAAAGATATAATTAAAGAACTATAAATCGATAAACCAAAGAGCTGCGTGATCGATTTTGGAATGCAAAGGTATATAAAAAATATTAATTTGCAATTCTATTCCACAGCCAACTTTCATTTAATGGAATCAACC
>JBILCF010000084.1:0-11922 GCA_044353325.1 Chitinophagaceae bacterium
AATAGTGGTCATGGTACCTGAAGCTGGCGATGAAGTACAAACTATGAAGGCTGGCGTGATGGAAATCGCTGATATTTTTGTTGTCAATAAATCTGACAGAGCCAATGCAGATGAATTTGTAAAAAACTTAAAATATTTAGCCCATTCAAAAGCTAACGATTGGGAAACGCCTGTCGTAAAATGTATTGCAACACAATATATTGGGATGGAGGAATTGCTTGAAAAAATTGATGCTCACCAACATTTTGCTGAAACAAATATTGCTAAAAAAGGTGCTATGCTTGCTGAGAAAGTATTTCAATTGATCCAACATCATCGAATGAAAGATATTAGAAAAGAAGATTTGTCCAACCAAATCCAAACGCTACTTCTACAAAACAAATTTCATTTGTTTCAATTCGTAAGCACTTTTAGCTAGTTTTTTGGTACGATCAAGTTCGGTGCTGTCATGCCAGTATATTCAAAACAAATCCTAGTTGGATTCATCATCAATTCACCAGTTTGAGTATAGTTCAAATAATCAAAAGGAATATCCAAAACTATATATCTGTTTTGATGATGATTTAAATATTGCAATTCAATCCATTCAAATTTCTGTTTGTGTTCCACATCATGTAAAATAAAATTTTTAGGTTTGATTTTATGTTGAAGGTAATAATCAATTGCAAGCAAGGTGATTAATACTTTATCTTCTGGAAATTGCTCTAATACAAAGTCATGGACCACTTCATAGATATTCATCAAGGTATGTTTGTGGTAGTCAAATTTTAATTCAAACGCTTTGCCTAAGCCTAGTAAAAAATCAAACGAAGAATATTGTGAAGTGACATACTGCAAGGTATGAATGATTCTTTTTTTGTTCCAATAGGCTTCCAATGCAAACTCTAGTTGAGTGATTTGATACAATTCATTTTCACTCAAATATTTACTTTCGATGATTTGATACGGTGGATTTGGATCAAATACATAGTCATGTTGTTCGTATTTTTGTCTTACAGGTGTGCCTTTTAAAAATTTCAAAAAACCTAGTTGCAATTCTGGTGGATGCAGTTTAAAAACTTCTTCAAAACTATATTTGATATCTTCCCAATAATCTAGTGGCAGTCCTACAATCAAATCCAAATGCATTTCTATTTTACTCCTAACCTGCTCTATGACGCCTTTAGTTTTTAAAAAGTTTTGTTTTCGGCTCACCTCCAAATTGGCTTGTTGGTTGACTGTTTGAATCCCAATTTCGAAACGAAACAATCCTTGTGGAACAGTTTCATTGACATATCGAATGATATCAGGATGTAAAATATCTGCTGTAATTTCAAACTGAAATATATTGCCTTGCTTATGATGATCTAAAATAAATTGGAACACTTCGATAGTGAAGTCTTTCTTGACATTAAACGTACGATCTAAAAATTTGATTGTCCGACCATGTTGCATGAGATAAAAGAGATTATCTTTAATGCGATTCATGGTTAAATAACGTACTTTATTGTCGAGGCTCGCCAAGCAAAATTCACATTTATATGGACAACCTCTAGAAGTTTCGATATACAATACTTTATTGAGTAAATCCTTTGGATCATCATCTATATAAGGATTTACATCTTCAAGACTGCTAAGCAGAAAATCCTCTTGACAAGGCAAGTAGAATAAATGATTTCCTTGTTTCGAAACAATACCTGGAATTTTATCATTGTGTGGGTATTGATCTAAAAAACGAGAAAATGGTGTTTCACCTTCTCCAATGACAATATAATCAACTTCGTCCAACATAATTACGGGCTCATATTCATAACTGACCTCAGGTCCGCCCATCATAATCTTCGTTGATGGATTCAATGCTTTTATTCTTCTGCAAACATCCAAAGTCTGGGTTATATTCCAAATGTAACAACTGAATGCAACAACATCATACTTGGCACAATGAGCTGCAATTTCATCTTTATCTTCTTTAATCGTAAACTCCTTCCATGCCAAGCCCTCCCTATGTTTGTTTAACTGATAAAGAATACGAATAGCAAGATTGCTATGGATATATTTTGAATTTAAAGTGGCTAGAAGCGTTTGCATGCAGTTTGCGAAGATACTATATTCTTTTGCTTACAATATCATTGACTGCAAGTTCTATTTGGTCAAATTTAAAGTTTATATTAGTTTTTACAATGGCTTGAGTAAAAATTTGATGAGAAATATTAATAATAAATGAAACTAGCTTTGCGTTCTCGTCTTTTGGAATGAGAATAATAGTGGAAAACCTCTGACGCTTCGGTCAGGGATTGAAACGAATAACAGGTGCGCCGCCCAAAAAACTTCATTAAAATTTAGTATTGCCTTAAAAACGAATTAATTCTATTTAAAAAGCATTACAAAATCATTCAATTATTCAGTAACGAATGCTAATGGATAAATCAGTAATCGATAAAATAACCAAGAATAAGTTAGTCGCCAATCCATATCTGCTGTTTGAAGACGTTTTCTATGATCCAAAAACATCCATGCATAAACCATTCCATAGCAAAATGGTTGTAATAAATCGATTTGAATATTCAAATGTGCTAATAGTGTTAGACCCAAGCCAAAAAAGCCTAACATCAGTGCTCCTAAAAATGAAACGAAAGAAACATGCCCAAGGTAATCGTACCAATTTCGTTCACCAAGTATTAAACAGATGATAAGTTGAAACACAAGTTGTCCGATAAAATATATACTATCGCCATATAGAGGGTTGCCAATAAAATAGGCAGATAAATGATGGGTGAAATAATGGCCTACAATAATGTTAACGACAACAGCACAAAATAAGATAAATGAAATTCGCCAAAACCAGTTTTTAGATGGATTGCAACTAGTCGTATCATTGCATGAAACTGGTATAACAATTTTGCGGTTGAATGAAATAAAATTATACAATTGTTCTATCAACCAATGTACAATTTTGAATTGCATAAAAAAGGGAACTATTGCAAAATTATGTCCGAGCACTTTGGCCAAACTATCTACACCATAATAAACTTCACCATTTTCTCGATGAACTAAGGCTATTTTATTTCGTGCTAATTCAAAATCAACAGTTGGGAATTGTGATTCGTCTACATCCTGAAAAGCTATACGACCTTGTTCATCCAACAATTTATACTTTAAAAACAAAGTAGTATACCACTGACATAATGGACAATCCCAATCATATAAAAGTGAATAGTTGGAGAGGGTTCTCATTTGAGTAATTTTACGATTGCTCCAAAAAATCGGTGCTCTTCTGCTTTGATTAAAGTATCAACTGCCGAATCCATTTTAGTCACTACAGTATGTATCGAATTGACCATGTCTAAAAAATCTTTTGCTTCAGTATTTCGTTTATCCTCTTCAATATCGGTTAAGGTATTGAGGGATGCTATCAAAGGCTGTATTTCGCGGCGTTTGCGCTCTTTTGCTATTCGCTTGGCAACCTCCCAAATATCTTTTTCAGCTCTAAAATATTCTTTTCTATCGCCCGCTTTGATTTCTTTATATACCAAATTCCAATTCATCAATTCTCGCAAGTTCATATTCACATTTCCACGCGATACAGATAATTTTTCCATGACATCTTCCGTACAGAGTGAGTCAGGACTTATAAGTAGTAAAGCATGGACTTGAGCCATCGTGCGATTAATACCCCAACTTGTACCCAATGCTCCCCATAGTTGGGTAAATTGTTCTTTTGCTTCGTTTAGTTTCATGAAACAAAAATACTAATCTTTCTATAATTATTGAAAGTATTATACTTTTATTTTATAAATACTCTACCTTTACAAAAAATAACAAAAATGGCAAATACATTTTTAACTGCTTCATGGGAAAAATTATTAATGATTAATTATGTCATAGATCCGCAAAAATTGACACCCTATTTACCTGCTGGTACAGAATTAGATATATGGGAAGGTAGGTGTTATATTAGTCTAGTAGGTTTTATGTTTACAAATGTGCGTATCAAAGGCATTGCAATACCTTTTCATACTTCTTTTGAAGAAATCAATTTGAGATTTTATGTCAGATTTAAAGAAAACGATATTTGGAAACGCGGTGTTGTATTTGTGAAGGAAATTGTCCCAAAGCTAGCCATAACATTTGTTGCGAATACATTGTATAATGAAAATTACCAAACATTGCCGCTTAAACACAGTTGGACACTTGAACCATCTTCATTCAAAGTAGATTATGCAGTTAAAAAATCAACATGGCATTCGATGGAAATAGAAACTAATCTTGTTCCAAAATCAATTGAACAAGGCAGCGAAGCTGAATTTATTACAGAACATTATTGGGGTTATGCCAAAATTAATGAACAAAAAACAAACGAATACCAAGTTGAACATCCAAGATGGGAAGTGTATGAGACGTTAAACTACAATGTAGATGTAAATTTTAATGTTTTGTATGGCAATGATTTTGAGTTTTTAAATGGTATTCAACCAACTTCTGCGTTTTTAGCAGAAGGCTCAAAAATCAAAATTAAACAAGGAAAAAAAATAACAAAGGAATTGAATTAGTCAACTTTACGAAACAATACACTTGCATTGTGCCCACCAAAACCAAAGGTGTTACTCAATGCAGCATTGACAGTACGTTTTTGAGCTGTATGGAATGTAAAGTTTAATTTTGGATCCAATTGATCATCATCTGTAAAGTGATTAATCGTAGGTGGAACGATATCATGATGAACAGAAAGTATGGAAGCAATCGCTTCGATAGCACCTGCTGCACCCAATAAATGTCCAGTCATAGATTTAGTAGAACTAATGTTTAAGTTGTATGCATGTTCGCCAAACACTTTTTGAATAGCAGTTACCTCTGCAATATCGCCCAAAGGTGTTGAAGTTCCATGAACATTAATATAGTCTACTTCTTCTGGCTTCATTTGAGCATCAGACAATGCACCATTCATGACAAGTATAACGCCTACACCTTCTGGATGTGGTGCCGTAATATGGTATGCATCAGCAGAACATGCTGAACCAGCTAATTCTGCATAAATAGTTGCACCTCTGCGTTTGGCATGTTCATACTCTTCAAGTACGATTGCACCACCGCCTTCTCCAAGTACAAAACCATCGCGGCCTTTGTCAAATGGACGAGAAGCTGTTTTATAATTCTCATTATTTTCGCTCAATGCTTTCATAGCATTGAAACCTCCTACACCAGGAGGTGTAACGGCAGCTTCAGAACCACCACAAACGATAACGTCTGCTTTGCCTAAGCGTATAAAATGAGATGCATCAATTAATGCGTGCGACGAAGAGGCGCAAGCACTTACAGTGCAAAAATTTGGACCGCGAAAACCATATTTCATAGAAATATGACCTGCGGCAATATCCGAAATCATTTTCGGAATAAAAAATGGATTAAATCTAGGCGTACCATCACCTGCAAAAAAACCTTTCATTTCCTCGTAGAACGTTCCAATGCCACCAATTCCTGATGCCCAAATAACGCCAACACGGTCTTTATTGACCATGTCATTGTTGTTTAGATTCGCATCAGCAATAGCTTGGTCACTGCTCACAATTGCCAATTGAGAAAAACGATCGATTTTGCGAGCTTCCTTTCTGTCCATAAAATCTTCAGGGACAAAACCTTTGACTTCGCAGGCAAAACGAGTTTTAAATTTTTCGGCATCAAATAATGTAATAAAATCGGCGCCTGAAACACCATTACACAAACCATTCCAATAATCTTGGATGTTATTGCCTATGGGCGTTAAAGCGCCGATTCCTGTAACGACTACACGTTTTAATTCCATTGCGTAGACGATATATTATTTTGCGTATTCTTCAAGATAAGAAACTGCTTGACCTACAGTTGAAATATTTTCAGCTTGTTCATCAGGGATAGAAATATTAAATTCTTTTTCAAATTCCATGATTAATTCTACTGTATCTAAAGAATCTGCGCCAAGGTCGTTGGTGAAACTTGCTTCGTTTACAACTTCTGCTTCGTCAACGCCTAATTTATCAACGATAATTTTTTTAACACGTGCTGCTATTTCTGACATTTTAATTGAGTTTAGACTGCAAAAATATACTTTTAGTTGAAATGATGAAATATAATTGCCACTTTGTTAAGAAATTGTATAAAAAAAGTAAAATTAAGACCGCTTTCTTCGATTTGCACGAAATTCCCATGGTGCAATAGGCGCATTGAGTATCCAAAGTCCACGTTTTTTTTGTCTAGCTTCATACTCTGCTCGAGCAAATCGCTCGTCGCTTGAATATTTTTTGTAATGCCATGCCATTCCTTGTTTCACCATTTCTAAATTCACATAATTATTTCCTTGGTATACATGACCTAAAATTCGATTATTTCGATCTAATTTATCGTATGTGACTTGCAAATCATTTCCTTTTAACAAATCTGATAAAGCTTGCTTAGAAACCTGACCAAAATCTTGTCCTTTTTCGGGAGCATCTATATCAGTCAGTCGCACTTTGTAAGTTGCATTTCCGTTGACCAATAATTCAAAGGTATCACCATCCAATATTCTTACAGCTTTACCACGCAATGTAGATTGAGCTTGAGAATTGAAAATTAATGTGCAAACAAATACACTAAATAACAACAAGAATTTAGATTTCAAATAATCATAGATTAGTATACAAAAGAAAGAAGGAAAGAAATAAATAAAGAAATTGATTGAATAACAATGACTCTATTTCAAATCAACTGAAATGAGTTTGATATTTACTGGAAGGCCGGAAATTGAACCTTCAGATTTTATTTGCCCTACACCTTGAGCGTAATAAAAATCACCTTCTAAATTAACAACACCAGAAGTTTTTCGTTCTTGATGTATTTTTAATACGTTTTTAAAGGTAAATCCATCTAAGACATATACAGGAAACTTTTCTACCATAGTATAAGTATAAGTGTCAGAACCATTGACCCCACCTATCCAACTTTCGTTGACATTTTTTGTAGCATCAATAGCTAATAATTCTGTTTTGTTGGTCGATGTAGCCAATACACCGTAATATTTGTCGCCTTCTTGACGAAAGTATTGATAACCTTCTAATTCACTGTTAAAAACATTGTATGTTTTACCATTAATCACTGTATCATAATTCAATCTTGTTGTGGTATAATTTGTATTAGAAAGCCCAGTAATCACCATATTGTAGGTCCATTTTGAACCTGGTACTTTGGGTTGATAAGTCAAAGAGTCTTTGGAATTGTTGGTATTAACTGTCTCGATTTTTGCTTTTTTGCACGAAGAAACTGTAGCAAGAACAATGATAGCGTAAAGAATGTATTTCATAGATTTTGGTTTTAGTTAAACGAAAATATGGAATAAAGTTCAAATACAGCACAAAATTGCTTGTATTCTTTCCAAATCTAATCGCTCCAAACTTTAGTACCTTCACTACAGTTGGCACAAATATCAATATTCTTACGACCCGTGATGAGCTTTTTTCTAAAGTTTTTGTAAGTTTCACTTTGCCATACTTCTCTGAAAGTGTCCTTTTTCAAATCTCCAAGCCTATGGTCTGCATCTTTGTCGAAACAACAAGGCACTACAAGTCCATCCCAGCTTATGACACATGCATGCCATAGTTTCCAACAGTGATTATCTAAGCCGTTTTTGATTTCATAAGTATCGTCTGGCATTTTTCTGTATCGAGAATACTTATCTATTGTTGGAATAAGCGGATTACCATGTTTGTAATCATAGATTTGAGCAGTTTTAAATCGTACATCGTCAACCCCTATTTCCTTAGCTAGTTTTTTGACATCTTCTATTTGATGTTCATTGGGTTTTACAACCAAAAATTGAAAAAACACATAAGGTGTTTTAGAATTTAATTCTTTTTTCCACTTAACAATGTTTCGAGCACCTTCAAGTACTTTATCTAATTTACCACCTATTCGATACTGCTGATAAACTTCTTGTGTGGTTCCATCTATAGATATAATCAATCGATCCAAACCACTTTCAACTGTTCGCTTCGCATTGGCATCGTTGAGGTAATGAGCATTGGTACTTGTAGCAGTATAAATTTTTTTATCGGCAGCAAATTTAACCATATCCAAAAAATCAGGATTTAAATAGGGTTCGCCTTGGAAATAAAAAATCAAATACATCATTTCACGATGCAACTCTTCAATGGTTTTTGTAAAAAAATCCTTTTCAAGCATACCTATCGGCCTAGTAAAAGCTCTTAATCCACTTGGACATTCAGGGCATCGTAAATTGCATGAGGTCGTTGGCTCGAAAGATATCGAAAATGGCACACCCCATTGAATAGGTCGTTTCATCCATTTAGTTAAGTAAAAACTAGAAATAACTTTAAACCCATTCCAAGCTCTTGGAATGGTTAGTTTCTGTAAAAAATTTATACTGTCTTTAAGATTGATTTCTGGCATGAAGCAGCAAATGTAAGATAGAATAATCAAAATTAATCCAATCCACACATCAACAACTAAGACCACTTAACCTACTAGAACTTGCCTATAACATATTCTTATCGTTTGTCAACGTTAAAAAAATTACCTTTGAAATCTATTCCTTTTTATGCAAAGACTATACTTTCTGCTCCTTTTTATATTGTCCGGCTCCATTATTAAAGCCCAAAATTTCACCATTACTGGTAAAACAATCGATACGATGAATGTAAAACCTATTGTTTTTGCATCTGTTTCATTAATTCGGCAAGCCGATTCTATTTTGGTCAAAAGTACACGTACAAGCCAACAAGGAGTTTTCACACTCAGTACTAACAAACCAGGTAAATATATCATATTGATTGCACATGGTACGTTTGTAGACTATGTCGATAATTTCGAGCTCATAGAAGGTCAAAACAACAAAAACCTTGGCGACATTGCCCTTTTTCAACGTGGGCAATTGTTAAAAGAAGTCATCATTAAAAACTCTGCAGCGATAAAAATTAAAGGCGATACCCTTGAATATCTTGCTGATAGTTTTAAAGTCAAACAAGGGGCTATGGTTGAGGATTTATTGAAAGTCATGCCTGGTATTCAAGTCAATAAAAATGGGGAGATTACTGCTATGGGCGAAAAAGTAGAAAAAGTATTGGTTGATGGAGAAGAATTTTTTGGAGATGACCCTACAGTGGCTACTCAAAATATCCAATCAGCCGTAGTAGAAAAAGTACAAGTTTTTGATAAAAAAAGTGATCAAGCTGCTTTTACAGGTTTTGACGACGGTGAAGAACAAAAAACCATTAATCTAAAGCTCAAAAAAGACATGAACCATGGAGAGTTTGGCAAAATTGAACTTGGCGGAGCTTGGGATGATCGTTGGCAAAATCAAGCCATGATTAATTCATTCAAAAACAAACGACAAATGAGTGCTTATGGAATCATGAGTAGTAATGGCAAAACAGGCCTTGGTTGGGAAGATAGAAATACATACACAGGCAGTGGCGGTGGTATGCAAATGGACGAAGATGGTGGATTTATGTGGAATGTCTCATCTGAAGATGGTGATGATTTTGGTGGAGGTCGAAGTATTCCAGAAGGTTTAACTAAAGCATGGACTGGTGGTGTACGATATGCCAATAAATGGGATGAAAATAAACATCAACTCAATGTAAACTATTCATTTGGACGAGTAAACAGAAACACAAGAGAAACTTCAAATATTGAAAATCTTTTCCCTGGCAATACCTATCAAACAAGAGACACAGCGAATTCTTTCAGCAGCAGAAATACCCACAGAATCACGACAAAATATACTTGGACTATCGATAGCAATACAAGCATAGTTTATAATCTCAATTCGAGACTTGCATTCAATGAAAGTGAATCCTATAATAGTACAAAAAACATCACCAACTTTGAGGCTCCAATCAGTAGCAGTTCAAGGGTAAATCAAAGTGAATCTCGTACAACTCGAGTTAGCAATAATATTATTGTCAATAAAAAACTCAAAAAAACGGGTCGTACGCTTTCATTAAATACATCCCACGTTTTGACTGATAATATTGCGGAGGGAAAACTTGATGGTGCAAATGAGTACATTGTTGGTGGAAATCCTTTACAAGAAAGTATTGATCAAAAAAAGAAACAAGGACAACTTACCAATTATTTCAATGCAGACATTACATACACTGAACCTTTAACTACAAAATTCTTATTAAAAACATCATATGGATTTTCGTACGATGGAAGTCAATCTGAAAAATCAACTTTAGTAAAAAACACTCCTTTAACCACAGACTATGACAAACGCATAGACTCTTTAAGTAGTGACTTCAATTCGAATGTTTCGGGTCATACTGTTGGTGTTGAATTGAAATACAATGAAAAGAAATACAATGCAGCAATAGGTACGCGAGTTCGATATTCTACTTTTCATCAAGATGATTTGGTACGCAATCTAAATTACGATTATAACCGAATCAACCTATTTCCTACCCTTCGATTTAATTATAAATTCGATCAATTTAGTCGTTTATCATTTAACTATACTGGTTCTACTCGCCAACCATCTATATCTCAATTACAACCTGTTCAAGACAATAGCAATCCGCTTGAAATCTATGTAGGTAATCCTAACTTAAAAATCGGGTATAATCAAAATTTCTCATTGACTTTCTTCAACTACAAAGTTCTTTCAAGTCGAAGTATATATAGCGGTTTGAATTTTTCAAACAGTTTCAACAATATTGCATTGAATAGATCTTTTGACGGATTAGGTAGAACCATCAATCAATATGTCAATTTAAATGGAGGTTACAATGCTTCACTTTGGGGTGGCATACAGGCTAAAATCAGAAAATCACAAATTGATGGAAAGATCAATGTGAATGGGAACCTCAATCATACACCTAATATATTCAACAATATAGAAGGCATAACAAACACTTCTTACAATAAAGAAGAAAAAATATACCTCAGCTTAGACCTAGGAACAATGTATAGTAATTCACAAAGCACTATTCAATCTACAAGAAACATTCGATATTTTTCGTTCATCCCAAGCGCATCGATTACTTATTATTTGCCTAAAAACTTCGAAATTGCAACTGATGCAGATTATCAATATAATCCTCCTGTAGCGCCATATAACAATAGCTTTAGCCGATTGTTATGGAATAGTAGTTTGTCTTACAGAATGTTGAGCAAGAAAAACCTAACATGGAAATTTTCAGTCAATGATATGTTGAATCAAAACAGAGGTTACGAACGTACAAGTACAAACAATTTCAATACAGAACGTTTCTTTATGACCTTGGGTCGATACTGGATGGTTGGAGCCGTTTGGACATTCTCTTCAGGAC
The DNA here is from genome assembly GCA_044353325.1 of Chitinophagaceae bacterium. Taxonomy (GTDB): domain Bacteria; phylum Bacteroidota; class Bacteroidia; order Chitinophagales; family Chitinophagaceae; genus OLB11. The sequence continues at coordinate 11,280 of JBILCF010000084.1, forward strand.
CTATGGCCGATGCCCAATCAGGTAAATCAGGAGGTATGCCTGGTCGTCCTAGAGGCGGTGGTCGATCTGGTGGTAGAAGAATGGGACATTAATTCTTAACAGTAAACAAAACAAATCATGAAAAATCTTCTTTATATATTTTTAGCAACATTTATTTTAAAATCAAATCTTGTTGTAGCACAAAAAACTGATGTAAGCATTCCTGCTGTTACATTCAAAGGCAAAATATCCTTCGAACGCAAAACAAACGTGCATAAACAATTGGAGGATATGATGAAAAATAGTCCTGGCGGATCTAGTATGATGGATCAAATGAAAAAAAACACACCAAAGTACAAAACCGATTTATTCGAATTGTTTTTCAATGAGAAGTATAGTGTGTATAAACCTGCACCCAATGGTATATCAGAAAGTAAAATGATGATGGGAAATTCGCCATCGGATAGAAACATAGTTTTCAATGACTACGAGCGAGACTCATCAGTAATTGAAAAAAAAGTATTTGAAAAAAATTACTTAATTCGTGATTCATTGCGCAAATGCGAATGGAAAATCACAGAAGAATTTAGAAAAATAGCAGGATACAATTGTCGTCGTGCAGAAACCATCATTATGGACTCTATCTATGTCATTGCTTTTTATA
>JBILCF010000215.1:0-4044 GCA_044353325.1 Chitinophagaceae bacterium
CTAGAAAGTCGATCAACTTTATTGGCATTTATATCCACACAAATAACATGATTGCCTGATTCGGCAAAACATGTTCCAGAAACTAAACCTACATACCCCGTTCCAACTACTGCTATGTTCATTATTTCAAACTATTTACGATGTCAATAAAATTTTCTACAATATACTTTTGCTGCTCTTCTGTCATTTCAGTATGAATTGGTAAAGAAATAACTTTAGTTGTCAAAGATTCAGTTGTTGCTAAATCAAATGACTTCACGCCTTCAAATATTTTTTGCTTATGTGCAGGAATTGGGTAATAAATCATGCTTGGAATGCCTTTTTCTTTGAGTAAACTTTGAACTTGATCTCGATCTACACCATTTAAAGTCAATGTATATTGATGGTAAACATGATAAATATTATCTGGACAATAAGGTGTTTTGATATTTGGATGATTTGCAAAAGCCTGATTATAAAAATCAGCGGCTTTTCGACGTGCAGAACAATATTCGTCTAAATGAGGCAATTTAACTCTTAAAACAGCAGCTTGCAACGTATCCAAACGGGAATTGCATCCTACAATCTCATGTACATATTTTTGTCGCTGACCATGGTTGGCAACCATTTTCATTTTCTCGGCTAATTCGGAATCGTTGGTACAAAGTGCACCACCATCGCCATAACAGCCTAAATTTTTAGAAGGAAAAAAAGAGGTGCTACCAACATGGCCAATAGTTCCATTTGCTTTGCGAGTACCATCTTTGAAAGTGTAATAACCTCCAATTGCTTGTGCGTTATCCTCAATAACATACAAATTATGTTTGTTTGCTATTGCCATGATAGATTCCATATCTGCAGTTTGCCCATAAAGATGAACTGCTACTATAGCCTTGGTTTTGGGAGTAATTAATTGCTCGATTTCATTGACATCCATACAAAATGTGTCTGGATTTACTTCACAAAAAACAACGTTTAATTTGAGCAAAGCAACAACCTCAACTGTAGCGATATAAGTAAAAGACGGTGTAATCACTTCATCACCAGGCTCTAAACCTAATGCCATCATGGCTATTTGCAACGAATCTGTACCATTCGCGCAGGGAATAACATGATTTACGTCTAAATAAGTTTCTAATTCTTTTACAAAAAGTCCAACTTGGGGACCATTTATAAATGCTGTAGTATCAATAACTTCTTGCATTGCAGCATCTACTTCAGATTTTATTTTTTTGTATTGACTTTTCAAGTCTACCATTTGAAGATTCATCAATTGATTTAAAATTTAGTTCGGGCGCAAAAATAGTATTTAAAAAGCATAAATTCGAGCACAATAATTCTAAGAAATCCTCGTTTGGACTCGTTTTGCGCAATGTTAATTCTTAACTAGATAGTTTATGATTTATATTTCAAATCAAAAAGCCAAATATATCACTTAATATCTAACACGCTGGAAATGAACTAGTTAATTACTTAATTTAAAAAAAACTCATCTGCATGTTAGAATGCAAATGAGTTTCAAATTGATAAATAAAAAATAATACAGACTACCTCAACCTCTATTTCTATTGGATTTGGCAATTGATGCTATAATCACCTAGAATATCACTTCCAGATTTTGTATTTTCGTTACAACGATCTTCTGCTCGTTTTCTGTTTTCATTGTATGTATATACTGAATAATCTTTAGTGTATGTTCCTGTTCCCGTTGTATATGTCTTTGAGCATGAACAAGTGTATTCCTTTTTACAAGAAGTAAATGTAAGTGATAAAATTAAACCCGCTCCAAGCATAATTGCTGTTCTTTTCATAGTTTTTGTATTTTGAATGAACTGCAAAGATGCCCCTATATTACTGGGTTCCTATTACATAATTCAAGTAAAAACTTGTAAAATTTGTTTTATAAACAACCGATTTTTTATTAAAAACAATCAAAAGTAAAGTTACTTTTTTTAAAGTTTATTTAAGAATGTTATTATAACTACAAGTTCATTAAATCCTATTGAATTTTACATTAAAAGTTTAAATATAATATTCTTACCTATTTTTCTTGGGTATTGACAATTGTTTAATGCAAATTTGCACTAGAATATAATGAGATTATGTACAAACAACTTTTCGCAATCGTCTTTTGTTTGATTTTGAGCTTACAATTATTTGCTCAAAACGATAATGAAAATGAGGAAAAAAAATCAGTATTATTGGCTTCCAAAACTTGGAATTTAGATGTGATTGGTGCTGTCGATTTGCCTTTGGCTGATATGGCTAAAAGATTTGGAATTTCTTACCGAATTGGTGTAGGAATAAAATACAAAACACAACGCAATTGGATTTATGGTGGCAAATTTGAATTTATCACAGGAAATCAAATGAACGACGATAGTCTATTATATAATGTCAGAACAGAACAAGGCGGGATTATTGGTCAAAATGGTGACTTGCTTAATGTAGGACTATTTTTGAGAGGTTATATGGCTGGAATTCAAGTTGGTAAAATCTTTCCTTTTGGGCAAGCAAATCCTAACTCGGGCCCTATGACATTGGCATCTGTTGGTTTTATGCAATATAAAATTAATATGTTTGATCGAGACAACTCTTTCCCGCAACTTAGAGATGAATATAAAAAAGGTTACGACAGATTAACGAACGGTGTTTATATAGAAGATTTTATTGGTTATAACTACTTTGCCAAAAACAAAATGATAAATTTTTATGCAGGGTTTAATTTTGTTTGGGGCTTTACTGAAGGACGTCGTGCCTACCTTTTGGATTTGGCTCGACCTGATACTGGCAATAGAAATGATATTTTAGTTGGATTCAAGTTTGGATGGGTCATGCCAATTTACAAAAAGAATACTGAAGATACCTTTTATTAATCATAAATGTTAAGTTTACTCTATTCTATCGGTATCCGTTGCTATTATTTAGCTATTTATTTGAGTTCATTTAAGAATCAAAAGGCCAAAAAATTTATAGAAGGTCGTAAGCAAATACCGACAGACATTGAAAAAATAGCATTGCTGTCGAAACAAACCATTTGGTTTCATTGTGCATCAGTTGGTGAGTTCGAGCAAGGGTATCCATTATTGACACTTTTAAGAAATCAATACCCTAAATATACGTATTTAATTACTTTTTTTTCGCCTTCAGGATACGAATATGTACAAAAAAAGTATCCTTCAGAGTATATAAGCTACTTGCCTTACGACACCGATTCTGAAATCGATTATTTCATTCGAAAAATCAATCCGAAACTAGTATTATTTGTTAAATACGAATTTTGGCCAACACTAATTCAAGTGCTTTCTCGACGAAAAATACCTATTTTTCTCATGTCAGGAATTTTCAAACCCGACCAAGTATTTTTCAGTTGGTATGGACATTTTTTTAGATCTGTGCTCAAAAAAATGGATTACTTTTTTTTACAAGATCAAAAAAGTGAAGAATTATTATGTTCCATCGGCATCGAAAATACAAAAGTGTGTGGCGATACCCGTTTTGACCGAGTGATGGAATTGAGCCAAGAAGATTTTTCAAATCAAAAAATTGAAACTTTTTGTGCAAATCAGCCTGTGTTTATTGCTGGAAGTGTCTGGGATAGCGATATTACAGTTTTAAAAGAAATAATTTCAGTACTCCCTTCAAATTGGAAAATCATTATAGCACCACACGAAGTAAATCATTTTGATACGAGTTGGCTTAAAGAAAAAGCAGATTTTTATACAAGCAATGAATCTTTAAATTCAAGGACTTTAATCATAAACACTATGGGCATTTTGTCTAAATTGTATCGATTTAGCGCTTTTTCCTATGTAGGAGGAGGTTTCGGAAAAGGGCTTCATAATATTCTTGAACCAGCAGTTTATGCCAAACCTATCCTAATTGGTCCAAATTTCGAGAAGTTTAATGAAGCAATAGCCTTAGTCGATTTAGGCTGTGTTATCCCAATTAAAGAACCTAAAAACATACCCTTTTTAATAAAAAAAATCACAACTGACAACGCATTTTTGGTTGAAACTAAGAAGCGATTTAACGACTATATTTCAGCAAATACAAACGTTTCAG
>JBILCF010000217.1:0-4010 GCA_044353325.1 Chitinophagaceae bacterium
TTTGTTTGGACAAAAATAAGTACGAAAAGGATATAAATGTATTTTTTTGTTTATTTCATATCAAAGAATTTCATTCATTGACCGTATTATGAAAACACTAACAATCAGCAATAATTAGGTTTTATGCAAAAAACACTACATTTGCAAAATGTTGATGAACTTATTGTCAACTTAATATCATTAAATTATTACCAATTTGCTTCAACTTAAAACATACGCTCAAGATATTTTTGCTGCTTGGAAAACGGCTTTAAGCGATAGAATGTTTGCGTTGAAACTTTTTATAACTCCTGGTTTATTCTTTTTATATTCTGCCGTAACCCAACCTTTAGGTACATATATTCAACTTCGTAAAGGCATTCAATTGGATGATAAGTTTTTATATTTATTTCCAAGTTACGACTTTTCTTTACCTATTTTCATAGTACTTTATTCATCATTGACAATGATGATTTTGCTTCATTTAGATAAACCAAAAATTATATTAAGAGTCATAGAAATGCATTTTTTAGTTGCTGTAGTGCGACAATTATGTATTTTATTGATTGCACTTGAACCTCCAGTTGGCTTAATAGTGCTTCGTGATGTATTTTTAGAAAATACTGTATATCCGAGACATTCTCCTTTGACAAAAGATTTATTTTTCAGTGGGCATGTTGCTAGTATTTGGATTTACTTCCTTTGTGCGGAGCGCAAATATTTAAAATATTACCTCATAGCTGCAACTGCAATTATGAGCTATATGATACTTAGTATGCGAGTACATTATACTTACGATATATATGGTGCAATATTTTTTACGACCTTACTATATAAAGCACCTTCTTGGATAAGAAGCCGACAATTGGCTCTAAAATTGGCTAAAGTTGAAAGCCAAGTGGAATAATTGATTGCCAAATCCAATCAATATTAATAATTCTATACATCAATGGCATAGAGAAAGTCAGTAATTTTCTATTTAATTAAAGCGTAAAGCCTACCAAAAATCATGTTGAAGATTTAATAGATATTTTGGAAGACAAAATATAAATACTTTATAAGTAAAATCAAACTTGTTTACTGTAAATAACTAAAGATATCTACCAGATGAAATTATAGTAGTATTCCTTTCAAGAAAAACATAGCTACCGAAAAATAAATAAGAAGACCTGTTACATCAACCAAAGTAGCTACAAACGGAGTTGAAGAAGCTGCAGGATCGGCACCAAGTTTTTTGAGCAACAAGGGTAACATAGACCCCATAAGCGAGCCCCAAAGTACGACTCCTATCAATGAAAATCCAACAACAGAGGCTATTCTTAGATAATGTTCGCCAAAAACAGACGAAAACAAATGCCAAATGGATATTACAGAAAAACTAAATATGCATAATGTGATGCCTAAAAACAAACCTGAGAAAATCTCTCTACGCATTACCCGCCACCAATCTTCTACCCTGACTTCACCCAAAGCCATCGCTTGTATAATCAAAGTTGCTGCTTGCGAACCGCTATTTCCTCCACTTGAAATAATAAGTGGAATAAATGTTGCCAACATAACCACTTTGGCTATTTGACCTTCAAACTTGGTCATAGCTGTAATCGTGAGCAATTCACCAAAGAATAAGACAATCAACCAAACTATCCTTTTTTTATACAATTGTACAAGCGAAACATCCAAATATGGATCGTCCAAAGCCTCGGTACCACCTATCATTTGGATATCTTCGGTATATTCTTCTTCCACAACCCACAAGACATCATCAATAGTGACAATACCTAAAAGTACATTCTTATCATCAACAACCGGCAAAGCCACTCGATTATTCATCTGAAAAACATTGGCCACTTCCTTTTGATCATCATTGACATGCAAAGAAATATAACGACCATCGATAAGGTCTGATACTTTAGTCGTTTTGGGGTCTACCAATAGAAAATCACGAATTCGAACGTCATCGATAAGTGTTCCATTTTCGTCTGTAACATAAATTACATCGATGGTTTCAGAACTTTTACCATAATCCCGAATATAAGTTAAAACTTGCTCTACAGTCCAGTCAGGCTCTACATCAATATAATCCGGCGTCATAAGTCTACCGACACTTTCCTCTGGATAACCTAACAAAGAAAGGGTAATTTTACGCTCTTCAGGATTCAGGTGTTTGATGATATCTTTTACAACCAAATTGGGCAATTCACTCAATAATGACGTCCGATCATCCGGAGGTAATTCATTCAATAATTGAACAAGTTGATGTGGGGGGATTTTTTTGAGTAAACTCTCTTGTATACCCACATCCAAGATACGGAAGACAGCCAAGGCGCGCTGAAAATCCAATTGTTGAAAAAATTGAAGCTGATATTCTGGCAATTCGTCAATCAACTCAGCAACGTCTGAAATATTCAGATCGTTAATGAGTTCACGCAATTCGCTTATGGCGTCCAACTCAATGAGCTTTTCAACTCGTTCCACCAAAACTTTCAATTCTTCCATTCTGCGGCTTTCGATTGCAAAAGTAATGCGTAAGTAGCTTATATTTGCCATTCAAAATTAATATTTATTTCTTCATTTACCTGCGAAGAATGGCTATTTTTAAGCATTTTGACATTTAAACAATAAAAAAAAGAAAATAGTTTCGAAATATTCTTTTTGCTTCCAAAATATTTCATTACCTTTGCGTTCCCAAAAATCAAAAAATTAATAATGGCGCGTATTTGTCAAGTAACCGGAAAAACTCCTCTTAAAGGAAACAAAGTATCTTTCTCGAACAAGAAAAGCATACGTCGCTTTATGCCAAACCTACAAAGCAAACGCTTCTTTTTGGCTGAAGAGGACAAATGGATCACTTTAAAATTAACAACAAACGCTATGCGTACAATCAACAAACGTGGTTTATCTACTATCGTGAATGAATTGCGTGCTGCTGGCGAAAAAATATAATCTCAACGTATTAAACTTTAAGTAATGGCAAAAAAAGGTAACAGAGTTAACGTAATACTAGAATGTACTGAGCACAAAGATTCAGGTTTGGCTGGTACAAGTCGTTATATGACTCAAAAAAATAAAAAAAATACTCCTGAACGTATTGAGTTGAAGAAATTCAACCCATTGATGAAAAAATATACAATTCACAAAGAAATCAAATAATTCTAAGTCATGGCAAAAGCAGCTTCAAAAAACTCCAAAGTTAAAGATTTAAAAGCTTCAGCAGAAGCTAAAAACTGGACTAAAGTAATCCGTGCGGTTCGTAGTCCTAAATCTGGTGCTTATACCTTCAAAGAACAAATCATTCACAAAGAAAAAGTGAACGATCATCTTGCTGGTAAGTAAATCTGAGTATAAAAAATATATTTAAACCACCTTTTGGTGGTTTTTTTTATTGATTAATTTAGAGCCTTTGAAATCGAAACCTTTATTTTCAAATAAGGCATTGTTTATTTACGGGTTTGTTTCAACCCTATCAAACTTGTAACAATTCGTTCTTGGTAAAGCAATCGAATTAAGCCATCGGCCAAACCAATTTGAGGAACGTAAATATCAGATATAGCGGCCCATCGCATCACTGAGATGTAAATTTGTAATGCTGGTACAATTACGTCTGCCCTATCTTCTCTAAATCCATAACGATGTATACGTTCATTTACAGTTAGAGGACTCATTTCTTTATGATAATCACGAAGCATTTCAAAGGTTAGCGGTTTGCCCAGTTTTCGTTTAGACATTGAGAAAATCTTACTGATATTTCCACCAGTACCAATTGCTTCAATAGTATGACTAGGCTTAAGATTTGATTTTATGAAATTTTTCATTTCTTCCCAATTCTCTATTTCTACTTGATTTTTCAACAAACGAATCGTTCCAATATTAAACGACTTCTTGACAACATCTTTCGATTTGCCATAAAACGTCAACTCAGTACTTCCACCACCTACATCAATATATAGATACGAATTTTTCTTGTCCATTGTTTCAGCCAAGTGAGTTTCATATAAAATCATGGCTTCCTGACTTCCTGTAATGACTTCTAT
>JBILCF010000218.1:0-3950 GCA_044353325.1 Chitinophagaceae bacterium
TCATTTTATTAATCTTATGCTCCAAAAGCATGTTTGCTCAGGATCAGCCTGTTCGAAATTCTTTTTTGAGTTACTCCGACACACTTGACCCAAAACGTTTGAAACTTGTTTCAGCAGTGCAAGGTACAGTTTGGGCTGGAAGCTTATTGGCACTAAACCAAGCTTGGTATAGTCAATACGAAAGAGGGCCATTTCATTTATTTAACGACAGTGGCGAGTGGCAACAAATTGATAAAGTCGGACATGCATATAGCGCCTACTGGCTTGCCGAAAGTAGCTCAAGTATGTTTAGATGGTCTGGCGTTAAACATAAAAATGCTACATTATACGGTGCAGGTATGGGCATTGCTTACTTAAGTGTGATCGAAATTTTAGATGGATTTAGTAGCAAATGGGGATTTAGTCTTGCAGACATGGGAGCAAACTTGAGTGGTTCTGCATTATATGCAGGACAAGAATTGGCTTGGCAAGAACAACGAATTCAATTTAAGTTTTCTTCACATCGTGTAGATTACAATGAAGTTGAACTATTTAAACGAGCCAATAATTTATATGGCAAATCTTTCGTAGAACGAACCTTAAAAGACTACAACGGACAAACATATTGGCTGAGTGTAAATCCATGGTCATTTGCAAAAAATAGCAAACTCCCCCCTTGGCTTAATTTGGCTGTTGGATATGGTGCTCATGGCATGCTTGGCGGCTACACTAATACTTGGATAGATGACGAAACAAGTCTACAACATACGCGTAAAGACATTATAAGATATAGGCAGTTTTATTTTTCGCCAGATATTGACCTTTCCAAAATCAAAATTAGGGGCAAATACCCCAAAGTACTTAAACTACTCAATGGCCTAAAAATCAAATTTCCGTTACCTACACTCGAATACAATACGAAAGGTGAATTTAAGTTTCATACTATATATTTTTAAAGATATTCTTTTAAACTTTAAATTCGAAGCTAAACCAATTCACCTCAATCATCTACTTCGAGCCTTTATTCCAATCCCTGACCGAAGCGTCAGGGGATTTCCACGACAGTCTCGGCTATACTTCATCAACACAACCATTATCAAGCACAATAAAAAGATATTGAATCGAAATAATTAATTTTGCAACTCACTCAAATTAAAAACAAAAACCCTATTTAAAGAGTATATTTCTACGACCTATCAAGTCGGGAAAGTGCTCTCTTTAAAATTAAAACCAATGTTACAATTGACTTTATTGCATGTGCTTTATTTAGACAACCAATCCAACACAGCATCTCTTTTGCGTTGACTAATTGGAACATGATTACCGTCATCTAAAATCAAAATACCCCCATCTTTTTTATCTAACATTTTTATTTTCGTTGCATTCACTAAATAAGAATGATGTGTTCGAATAAACCCATAATTCGAAAGCATATCATCATAATCTTTGAGACTTTTGGAAACTAAAATTGGTGATTCATTTGCTATAAAAAATTTGGTATATGGCCCATCGGCTTCACAATACAAAATATCTGAAATTTTAATAAAATATGTATTACGTTTATCATTGAGCATGATTTTCTTGTTCACATCTGTGTTACTTGAGATTTGTTGCATCAGAATTTGAAGTTGTAATTTCAAGTCATTTCCATGTAAGTTTTCAGTTGCTTTCTGAATACTTGCCTCCAATTCATCAGGATCAATAGGTTTTAACAAATAGTCTATGGCACTAAACTTAAATGCACGAATAGCATACGCATCATGTGCTGTTGTAACAATTAGTTGAAAATCAATATGCTGTAATTGTGTCAATAGGTCAAATCCTGTACCATCATTCATTTCTATATCTAAGAAAACGATATCTGGATCAAACGTTTTAATTTTGTGTAACCCTGATTGCACGCTATCTGCTTCATCTATACTTAGTTGATCTATATCACAAAGTTGGAGTAAATTTTTTAAGGCTGATCGCAAATCTGTTTCGTTATCTATGATTAGTATTTTCATAATATTAAACTTCGTTTGATTGGATAATTGGAATAGTAACGATAACACAAACACCTCGATCCTCATTATTTTGAATTACAAATGCAGATTGCGTTTTGAACTTTTTGTTGAGTAAAGAAATTCGATCATGTAGAATTTGACTTGCACGACTTACATGAGAAGCGTCTTTGGGTCCCGAATTTAATCCGACACCGTTGTCTTTGATTCTAATTTCCAATTTAGGGCCTTCAGTATTAAGTTCAATTCCAATTAACCCAGGATAAGCAATTCCTTTGAAACCGTGCTCTATACAATTCTCCAAAATGGGTTGCAATAACATTGATGGAATCATCATTTCACTTGAATCAATATCTGCATGCACCTGAATAGAAAAATCAAAATTGACATAATAATTTTTTCGATGACCTAAAACAACATAAAAAACATTTACAGTTCATCACCTTTTTTCTATCTTCGATTAAAGTATTATTTTATTTGCGATAATACTTTGTACATCTGATGTCAACAAAAAGTATAATTTTCAAAAAACAAACAATGAAAAAAACGTTATATCTTTCTATTTTTATCAATATACTGTTAGTTATTTTCTGGGGATATGATCTTTATAAGAAAGGCGGGATTGAATACTTAAAAGATAAATTTGGTTTTAATGAGACATCCGAATCTGAATTCGGAGTTTACTATGATGCTAAAATGCAATTTTTCGAGAATGTACCCAAAGATACAAATGAAGTGATTTTTATAGGAGACAGTATTACTGAAGGCTGTGACTGGGCTGAACTTTTCGGCAACCACAAACTAAAAAATAGAGGCATAAGCAATGACGATGTCGCTGGTGTAATAAACAGAATACAAAGTATAGTCGAATCAAAACCAAAAAAAATATTTATAATGATAGGGATTAATGACCTAGCTAGAGGTAAATCCATACATCAAATATTAAAAGATTATGAACGATTAATTAGTCTAATCACAAATAAAATGCCAGATACAGAGATATACATTCAGAGTATCTTGCCAACAAAGTATCAAGAAACTCGAAAAAATGTTGATATCATGAAAATCAATACAGGGTTAAACCAATTATCCATAAAATACAACTTGATTTTTATTAACCTATTTGATTCATTTAGAGATGAGAAAAATGAATTAAATTTAACTTATTCATTTGATGGTCTCCATTTGAACGGAAACGGCTATTTTTTATGGAAGAAACTGATTTCAAACTATGTTAATAAGTAACCCATTGAATTAAATATTGGATCTTTTACAATTAAAAGATTGGAAAGTACAGTGTAATTCAATTATGAATATATGATCAATTAAAAAATTATTGTCAATGATGAATAATTTCGAATCTTAAATTTCTTTGTTCATCTAATTGATGATGAATACTATAGATTATTTTCTAAAACCAAGTCCTTTTATCACAAACAAATTGAATAACAATTGTTGACATTGAAACGAAATAGAACATAACTAATACCTAAATCTTAATTATTTATCTTACCTACTTCTTTGATCTGTTACACTCTCTCTTCAATGGCTATGCCTCTGTGTTTCATATGTTCTGAGTTGGCTTTGCCAAGTTTCATTGACACAGTTCAACAAAGAAGATGCCCATGAATTCTAGCCACGATCTCGTCTTTTTTGGACTAGAGTACGAAGTAGCTCAATAAAGATTCAAAGCTCAGCTCCTAGTAATGTTATTCAAAGCACTCTTATTATCGATATTGAAACATTCGTATAGATTTATTCCATAGTGCAAGCCCTGTAGGTCGTCTATATTTGAAAGAATTACATCCTATGGAAATGTTAGAACAAATAGATACGGACCGCATTATAGAAATGGCTTGGGAAGACCGCACACCTTTTGAGGCTATCAAACTACAATTTAACTTAAGTGAAAGTGAAGTGATAGCGCTGATGCGTAAGGAATTGAAGCGAAGCAGTTTTAACCTATGG
>JBILCF010000219.1:0-3938 GCA_044353325.1 Chitinophagaceae bacterium
TCATTGTCAATATTTTGATACGGATTTTTTTCTTCACTACTGCAATTGAATAAAACGACCAGTAAAATGAAAACAAAACCGAAATAGACGAGGTACTTGCGCATGGTTTGTAAATATACTTTGTATCTTCGATTTTATATTTTACAGCATGCGATTTTTTTATTTTTTTCTATTGTTTTTCTCTACTCTTGATATCCAGGCACAGCATACCGATATCGATTGGCTTCGTCGTATTCATGTCGAACGCAACACGTCTTTGGATGGCACTATGAAATTTATTTCGCATTCAGAATATGTTATTGGCATAGGAACTCCTTTGGCTGTTTGTGCCACAGGTTTAATACGAAAGGATAAACAAACCCTTGAAAAAGGTATTGAAATGTCTGTAGCAATTATTGCAAATACAGGCGCTACTTATATACTCAAACGTATAGTCAATCGAGATAGACCAGCTCAAACATATTCTTTTATTACGCCATTAGAAAACGAACGTTTTCACTCTTTGCCTTCTGGTCATACTTCCAATGCATTTGTATTGGCGACATCTTTGAGTTTGAATTTTCCTAAATGGTATGTCATTGCACCAGCATATGTATGGGCAAGTAGTGTAGGGTATTCACGCATGCACATGGGCGTACATTATCCTTCGGATGTATTTGCCGGTGCATTGTTAGGTGCAGGTTCCGCTATTGTTACACACAAGGCTAATCAATGGTTGCAGAAGAAGAGGAAGAAGAAAGTTGAAAGTAGTAAGTAGTAAGTAAAAAGTAAAAAGAAATGGGAGATGTGGTAATTGTGTATTGAATTGACAGAATTAATTTTTTTAAAGAGAGTTACTTCAAAAGTATTTAATGTCAATTACCATTTAATAAAAACAAGAAAAAGTTTTTACTACTAATCAACCTTAATTGTAAAGTAAACTAAGGTTGGATAGTGGTCACTATATCCATCGTTCCAAACACCATTTGAATATGATCTTTTAGGATAGCCTTTGTATTGCCCAAATTTTTCGACCATAAAATTGCGATTGAAAATTTCTGCTTCTTTGTATTGCAAACCACCGCTGATGCGTTTTAAAAAACCATACGAAATGATGATTTGGTCAAATATGCCCCAACTATCTTGGTAAGCTGTTGTGCCTATTCCTTTTTTGTAAAATGATGTCCAAGGGTTGTACAAACCACCTTTTTGAACTTCGTCTATTTTCCATTTTGTACCCAAAACAACCGTTATACTTTCATTGATTGGATCGTCATTTAAATCACCCATATTGATAATTTTAGTCATGGGGTCAATATGCATTAATGAATCAATGATGTGTTTACTCACTCTTGCAGCCGTTTTGCGTTTTTCTCTTGTTGCACTTTCTCCACCACGTCTTGAAGGCCAATGGTTTACAAACACATGTACAACTTCGTTGCCTATTTTGCCTGTTACATAAAGCACATCACGTGTAGGTCTGTCGCCACTATCTACGGGTACAGTAAGCGATTGTGCTGTCAAAACTTTAAATAAAGCTGGATTATAAAGTAAGCCACAATCTACACCACGCTCGTCTGGACCTTGAAAGTGAACTGTTTTCCAATTTCTACTTTTTAATTTTGGATGGTTACAAAGAACTTTAAGCACATCATCATTTTCTATTTCAGCAACGCCTAATAAAGTTAAGCCATCTGTTGTTTTGTCCATTCCCATTTTGGAAACCACATCAGCTAGGTTCTCTACTTTTTTGATGAATACCTTACCTGTATAAGCATTTGCACCATCGGGAGTAAACTCATCATCATTGACTTTGGGGTCGTTGATGGTATCATAATAGTTTTCTAAATTGTAAAATCCAACAGCAATGGTTTTAGATTTTTGACCCAATAAAGTACTTGAAAAAGCCAGTATTGTTAGTAGGAATAATATTGATTTTGACATTAATTTAATTTAGGGGTTAAAGAAACTACTATTTTAATAATTTTATGAAAATATTTGATGAACGAATTGTGAACAATAATCTATACGAATTTAGTCTTTGTAAATAGATATCTTATTAATTCCTTCACTCGTTCGAATACCACGATACATTCCTTCACTATTAAAACATAAATCATAATTACCCATAGCATCAACTGCGATCAGTCCTCCTTCTCCGCCTAGTTTGACTAGTTTGTCTTGAACTACAACCGCACATGCTTCTCGTAATGATAACCCTTTGTATTCCATCAAACATGAAACATCATAAGCTACGACTGCTCTGAGGAAATATTCGCCATGACCTGTACAACTTACAGCGCAAGTCCTATCGTTGGCATAGGTTCCAGAACCTGGTACTGGACTGTCGCCAATGCGACCAAAACGTTTGTTGGTCATGCCTCCAGTGGATGTACCAGCCGCCAAATGTCCATGTTGGTCAAGCGCTACAGCACCTACAGTACCGAATTTTTTATCTTCATGCGGAAATCCTTTGAGTTGGTCTTCTTTATGGTCTAGTTGATAAAATTCACTGTCGCGAATTTCAACCCATTGATCATAGCGGTATTGGTTAAAAAAGTAATCATCTTCAATATCTTCAAATCCTTTGCTAGTAGCAAATTCTTTGGCACCTTGTCCACTCAAAAGAACATGACCAGATTCAAGCATGACATATTTAGCCAACTCAATTGGGTTTTTGATATTACTTATGCCAGCTACTGCACCAGCATCTAAATCGTGTCCAGTCATTATGCATGCGTCCATTTCGTGTATGCCTTTATTGGTAAAGACAGCACCACGTCCAGCATTAAAAAGTTCGTTGTTCTCTAATTTCTTAATTGCTTCTACAATTGCGTTTAATGAAGTGCCTTGTTCCTTTAAAACATCATAACCAGCATCTAGTGCTTCTTGTAATCCTTGATTGTAACGGATTTCCAACTCAGGTGTAAGCATAGATTTTAATATGGTGCCTGCACCGCCGTGAATAGCTATCGTAAATTTTGACATATGATTCTTTTTGAAAAGCAAAAATAGGGCACTCATCCCTATTTATGGCATAAAAAAACGGCCTAACTGATTTAGACCGTTTATATGAAAATATTTTAAAAAGATTATTCTTTGATACGACCGCCGCCTGCAAAGTATCTAGACCAATAATCGTTGGTTAAACTAGCTATGGAAACACCTTTGCTTGAAGCAGAATGCACAAAAAAGTTGTTTTTGAGATATACACCTACATGGGTAATACGAGATGATTTGATACGAAAGAAAACTAAATCTCCTTCTTTCAAGTCATTGATATTGCTGATGTATTTAGATGATTCAAATTGCATCCAAGCAGTACGAAGTAGGTTCAATCCAAATACATATTGGTATAAGTTTTGAACAAAAGCAGAGCAGTCTACACCACTTTTACTAGTTCCACCCATACGGTAGCGAGTGCCATACCATTCGTCAATAAAACGGTACAACATTACATTTGAAATTTGATTTGGTAAAACATCCAACATAGATGAATACTTATCTTTTACCCAGTCAAGCATACCAGTTCCAAAGGTATTTTCTTCAGATTTGGCTTCTTTTTTAGTTTCTTTTTTAACTACACGTCTGTTGTATAAATCATCACTTAATTGTGATCGAGAAATTACAGTTACCGTTTCAGTCGATTTCAACAAAGGATTTTTGTCCGTTGTTGAATTCTTTTGAATTTTTGTATTTAATAGTTGATTATGGACAAAATCGATTGGATCTCGTTTCGGAGTTGATAATTTCGCTTCCTTATCGCAAGATTCGATATTTTGGGCATATGTAATTCCGCTAATCAATGTAGCGGCTAGTAGAAAAATGCCAAACTTCTTTAGTACAGTCATGATGTCAGAACTTTTTGGTTAGTACAAAGGTAAACTTCTCAGTTGGTATTATCTTTTTTTTACTGTTTCATTTATGTTAAACTTAATTTTGCATTTTAACAAAATGAG
>JBILCF010000221.1:0-3934 GCA_044353325.1 Chitinophagaceae bacterium
GCCTTATCACTTTTCATAGTTCCTTGTCTATTGGTTTTTATTCGTCTAATTAATCTTAAAGTTGTAGGTAATGCTCGGCAAGATAGGAAAAATTGATATTTGTTTTACTTTTAATTGAACGCCACCCGAACTATTTAACCCGCCTTGCGAATCGAGATAGATGATGTAAGGATTTTGACGACTATACACATTGTAAATCGAGAAGGTCCAACTACCCTTAAATTTCTTGGTCGACGCAGGTTTTGGCGTATAAATGGCCGAAATATCCATGCGGTGATATGCAGGTAATGGATAATTGTTGATTTTGTCTATATCTTGAACTACCTGCTGATTGATTACATACAAACTTGTAGGCAAGGTAACTCTATTGCCCGACCCAAATACAAATACGCCAGAAGCAGTCCATTTTTTATTGATTTCGTAAGTTGATGTGATGGATAAATTGTGTCGTTGATCAAACTTAGCCAAATACTGCTCGCCCAAATTCAGTTTTGGAAAATTGCGATAAGTCCAAGACAAGGTATACGACAACCAACCTGTCCATTTGCCTTTGGTTTTATTCACAAAAAATTCTGCACCATACGCATAGCCCCTACCAAAAACAAAATCGTAATCTACATCGCGCAAAGAGGATGGCGTATAACCTTCGCGATATTCCACCAAGTTTTTCATGTCTTTATAGTAAACTTCAACCGATGTTTCAAGCTTATTGTCCAAGAAATTTTTAAAATACCCTAAGCTGTATTGCCATGCTGATTGAGGTCGAACAAAGTACGAACTCGGACTCCAAATATCGGTAGGCAAAGTAGAACCATTGTTGGTAACGAGATGCAGGTATTGGTAGGTTTTAGCTGTACTCAATTTCAGCGACGACGATTCATCTACAGTAAATCGGACATTGAAACGGGGTTCCAAACCACCATACGATTGCACGGCTTCGCCTGCGGCATAGCTTACACTGTCTGTTTTTTGATTGTTCTGATCGAAGGTGTAACGCGTGTAAGGACCTGTTTGTATAAAGTGCGAATAGCGCAACCCAATATTGAATTTAAAACGCTTACCGAGGTCAAACTCATCGAGGACATAAGCAGCTATTTCGTGGGCATATTTTTGAAACGACTGATCGGGGCTGAGCTCTACCCCAGCCGACTCTCCACTCACAGTACTGGGTGTAAACGTATGATA
Source organism: Chitinophagaceae bacterium (assembly GCA_044353325.1). Classification (GTDB taxonomy): domain Bacteria; phylum Bacteroidota; class Bacteroidia; order Chitinophagales; family Chitinophagaceae; genus OLB11. The sequence goes on from JBILCF010000221.1 coordinate 1,186, forward strand.
AGTGTAACTGCCGCCAGCTTTAAAATTGTGGTTGAACTTGCTGTAATAATCGAGGTCAAACTTGCCGCTCCAATCCCTTATGCCCGAATAAAACTTGACTTTAAAATCGTTTTGATTGGCAAAAAAAGTAAAATTATAATCGTTGTACAATAAGGTCGTGTTCATAAACAGTTTATTGCTAAACTCATGATTCCAGCGCATGGTGCCCGTTTTGTTGCCCCAAGGGACATTCATATCAAAGGTGCGCTCCTTGCTCACAAACGTAAACACATCCTTGCCAAAATAACCACTCAAATATAATCGATCGCGCTTGCCGAGTATATAATTGACCTTGGCATTGAGATCGTAAAAATAATAACCCGAACCTTTGAAGGTACTCGTCTTACGCACAAATGGTTTGACCAATGCATCGATGTATGTACGTCTTGCACTTAGCATAAACGAGGATTTGTTTTTGCGCAAAGGTCCTTGTATCGAAAGTCGCGAAGCGATTAAGCCCAAACCACCTTCTATTTGATATTTTTTATTGTTGCCTTCCTTCATGGTGACATCAACCACAGACGATAAGCGACCACCATAATTGGCTGGTGCACTGCCTTTTATCATCGATACGTTTTTAATGGCATCGCCATTGAATACCGAGAAAAAACCAAACAAATGACCCGTGTTGTAGACAACAGCATCGTCTAGCAATATCAAATTTTGATCGGGGCCACCACCACGCACATAAAAACCACTTTGCCCCTCGCCTGCCGAACTCACACCTGGTAGCAACTGTAAAGATTTCAGCACATCCACTTCACCCATAATCACAGGTAGCTTTTTGACATTCTCCATCGAAAGCTGATGCAAACCCATTTCGGTACTCTGTATATTTTCATCTTTGCGGGTGTCTTTTATCACGATTTCCTTCGACAACAGATTTTTTGGCGACAATTCAATGTCCAATTTCTTATCTACCTCCAATACCACATCAATTAGTTGGGCTTCAAATCCTATGTAGCTTACCTTAATTGTATACCTGCCTTTGGGTACCGATATCGAAAAAAAACCATAATTGTTTGTATTGACGCCACGTTTCAGTTCCACCAAGCCCACATTGGCCGAAGGCAAATTTTCGCCGCTAGTCTGATCCTTTACATGTCCGCTCAAAGTTACTTTTTGCTCCTGCCCGTGCACCGTAGCCACACTCAATGCAAACAAGCAAACCCATAACAGCGAAAACTTCAATCCCATATTGTAAAAGAATGCAATTTACAGCAAATAGACTTAACAGCGCACATCACTTCCCAAATGTGCAATAAATTAATGTGATGTTTTGCAAAAACTATAAAGTTGAAATGTTTTGAATTCAACACTATTTTGGAGCTGGACTGAAATACATACCTCAACTCATTCTCGCTCCCCGTTACTAGTTCTCGTCTTGAAGGACGAGAAGCTATCCACTCGGATCGAGGCTACACATCAAGGACATACGCATTATTAAGCTGATGAAATACAATCATAACCTATAATCGTCTTAAACATGATTCTTGACAACAGTAAGCATCATCAACTACCTTGTATAACAAACTATGAGACTTAAAATAGCTAAAATGATTCTTTTTTATAAAAATAAAATAGCTAAATTTGTTTTTGAAAAATGTACCGTTAGGATAGTCTAATCTGTGACTGACCTTGGCGAAGCCATACAAAATAAACTACTACAATATGACATGGGAAGCAAAATTGATTAAACACAAAAAGCAAGACCGTATAGCAGTCTTTTTCCCTAAAAGGAAAGATTATATAGAACGTATCAAAAAATTAGAGGGTGTGCGATGGAGTGCTACTCTAGGTGCTTGGCACCTACCCGATACAGACGAAAATAGAGAACGATTCAAACTACCACCACGATTTGTGCAAAACCCCGAACATACTCAAAAGATAGACAATTTTAAACGTTGGCTTGAATCTAAGCGGTATGCTGAACGTACAATACAGTCCTATACTGATGCGCTTAAATCCTTTTTAGCCTTTTATAACGAAAAAGCTATTGCAGCATTTGATTCCCAAGACTTGATTACGTACAATAATGATTATATACTTAAAAATAAGCTTTCAAGTTCCTTTCAAAATCAAATCGTGAATGCTATCAAGCTTTTTTTTAAAAGCATAGAGCACCAACATATAAACCCCGAATTGCTGCACCGCCCCAAAAAAGAAAAAACGCTCCCCAATGTGCTAAGCAAGGAAGAGGTGAAAATGATATTGGAAGCGCATACAAACATCAAACACAAAGTGATGTTGAGCTTGATATATAGCTGTGGATTGCGACGAAGCGAGCTGTTAAATTTGAAGCCAAGCGATATTGATTCAAAGCGTGGCATTGTAATTATACGAAAAGCCAAAGGAAAAAAGGATCGAATTGCCCCATTGAGCGAAAAGATATTAATTCTATTAAGAGAATACTACAAACTATACAAACCACAAACATGGTTGTTTGAAGGTCAAGAACCTAATGTGCAATATGATGAACGCTCTTTATCAAATGTATTAAATCAAGCATTAAAAAAAACATCCATTACCAAACCAGTCTCACTCCATTGGCTAAGACATAGTTATGCAACCCATTTACTTGAATCTGGAACTGATCTAAGATATATTCAAGAACTATTGGGACACAAAAGCAGTAAAACTACTGAAATATATACCCATGTAAGTACACGGGAAATTCAAAAAATTAAGAGTCCTTTTGATAATCTATAAA
>JBILCF010000220.1:0-3934 GCA_044353325.1 Chitinophagaceae bacterium
CCTATAGAATCAAACGAAATATTATCTTGTACAAATCCACTAAAACGCTGATAGTCGAAGTCTTGTGTAGTTTTGTAACGTCTAGCCATATTGAGCGATGTATCGCTGTATGGTTGCGAAAAACCAGCACTGTCACGGCGTTCCCATTCGTTGAGCTTATCCGAAATACCTACAAATTCTGAATTTACACCCCATTGCAAAAAATGTCTTTTTGCATCATAAGAACCTTTGTGACCGATGTTGCCGACATTGACATTGAGATAGTTTCTTGCATAGGTATGAATAACTCCCGTACCCAAAGCATATTTCAACTCCCCGAAATTTTCTTTACCTAAATCAGTTTCAATTTCGCCCAACAAATATTCTCCCTGAATGTCATAAGTTTCAGTTTCGTTTGTTTGAAACCCAGAAGCTAAAAATTTGAGCATCAATTTATCATTGGGTGTGTTGGTCAAGGACAAACCACCATAGCGAGAATCGAATTGATCGGTTTCTGCTCCATTAAAAAAAGTACGTAGTTGGAATGCTTTATTAATCAACCCGAAACTTTGAGTAGAACTTTCTGGTATAAAATCAAATCGATTGCGAGCATAATTTCCAAATAAATCAACTTGCCAGTTTTCGTTGAATTGATAGCTCAAATAGGTTTGCAAATCAGTAAAAGTTGGATTGTACACCCCTTTGGTTTGCTGCGCTTGTAATAAATATTGGTTAGACTTTTGTCGAACACCAATCATATACGTAAATCGATTTTTAATACCTACGCCTTCTACATGAGCACCCAAACCCAACATACTCAGGGTAGCGCTTCCCGCAAATTCTTTGGGGCGTTTGTATGTAATATCCAACACGCTACTCATTTTATCGCCATACTTGGCTTGAAATCCTCCCGTTGAAAAGTTAACTCCACTCACCAAATCCGGATTGATAATACTCAAACCCTCTTGCTGACCACTGCGAACTAAAAAAGGTCGATAAACTTCAAAGTCATTGATATAAACTAAATTTTCATCAAAATTTCCTCCACGAACATTGTATTGAGATGTAAGTTCATTGTTATTGCTCAAAAATATCTTCAACAATCCTTCAATACCACCGACAGTACTGGGAAGCAAAGCATGTTTTTTCGGGTCGATTCGCACTGAACCTGCTTCATTTCGTTTACGATCATCTTTTTTTGTAAATTCTTTCATTTGAACTGAATTGTTTTTCAGTTCAACAGATGCTGAGTAAACATCACCGTCAGCTAGTCGTTTTGAAATTATTTTGTTTTCATACCCGAGATAACTGAATACAATTTGAATATTTCTATCCGCAGGTACTTCTAAATTAAAATCACCTTTATTGTTGGTTTTAGTGCCTATTGGATAGCCTTTAACAGATACCGTAACGGACTCAATTGGCACTTTAAATACATCAAACACTTTTCCTTTGACTATAGCTGTTCCTTTTTGAGCAAATGCTTGTTGAGCCCAGATAAGTAACAGTAATACAATTCCTAAATTTTTCATGTGAAATAAAAACGAAAGTAAGTCTAAAAAAGTATTTTAGGGTATAAAATATTGCGTTTGCAATTCAATTAATTTAGGATTTAAAGGGTATTTCTTTCAATGTTTCTAGCAAATAACGCCAGTATTTTTGCACAGACGAAATAGAAACTTTCTCATCGGGAGAATGCGCTCCTTGTATAGTCGGTCCAAATGAAATCATCTCCATCGTTGGATAATTGGTTCCCAAAATACCACATTCTAATCCTGCATGACAAGCATTGACGTGCGCTTTTTCATTGTTGTGTAATTTTTGATATAAATCACTCATCAATTTTACTATAGCTGCTTCGGGTTTGGGCGTCCAACCGGGATACGAACCTCCATTGGTGATGGTAGCACCTAAAATTGAAAATGTATGTTTAATAGCATCAGCTAAATCCATTTTTTCAGAATTAACAGCACTACGAGTCAAACATTGAATTGTGTATTGACCATTTTGCACCAATACACGTGCCACGTTGTTTGATGTTTGAACAAGGCCTTCGATATCTGGACTCATTCTATAAATACCATTTGGACAAGCATAAATTAGTTTGACCAACAAGGATGCAAACGAAGAATCTAATACATTCTCTGGCAATGCTTTTGGTTCCAATACAACACTTAAATTTAAATCTGTAGTTGCATATTCTGCTTGTAAAATAGCATTCATTTCATGTACAGCTTGCTGAAATGAATCCGAATGAGCAGTCGATACGACCACTAACGCTGTAGATTCGCGTGGAATTGCATTGCGAAGACTACCACCATCAATAGAATGTATGTGTATTCCAAATTGCTCAATGAATTGACTCAACATGCGATTCATTAATTTATTTGCATTGGCTCTTCCACGATGGATATCTATACCCGAATGGCCCCCTTTTAAACCTTTTAAACTGAGTTGAAAAGCTTGACTATCAGCTGGACATGACACTGTTGTGTATGTTCCAGTAGCAGTTACATCTATACCACCTGCACAACCAATGGTTAATTCATTGTCTTCTTCAGTATCCAAATTGAGCATAATTGTAGCATCAAGTAAACCACCTTTGAGTCCCATTGCGCCTGTCATGCCAGTTTCTTCATCGATTGTAAACAAAGCTTCTAAAGCAGGATGAGGAATATCCGTCGATGCCAATAAACTCATAATAGTAGCTACGCCGATGCCATTGTCAGCACCCAATGTAGTACCATTTGCTTTTACCCAATCTCCATCGATATACATTTCAATACCTTGTGTAGCAAAATCAAACACAGTAGAAGCATTTTTTTGATGCACCATATCCAAATGACTTTGCAAACAAACAGTTTGTCGATTTTCCATGCCTGCACTTGCTGGCTTTTTGATGATCACATTCCCAACTTCATCTACATACGTGGGTAAGCCTAACGATTCTCCAAATGCTTTTGCAAAAGCTATCACTTGCTCTTCTTTTTTAGAGGCTCGAGGCACTGCATTTAAATCTGCAAAATGGTTCCATAAATTGCTTGGTTCTAAAAGTCGAATTGCGTCATTCATATCATGTAAGATTTTAGTTTTAAGGAAACAAAAATACATCAAATTGGATGGATGAAAGTATATAATAGCATAATACTGGATTCTGTTTTTCATCCAAAACAGCATTTCAATCCGTTAATCAATACTTGAATTGAGTGAGAGTCAAATCTTAATTGTACTTTAGCGCCCATTCTACAAAATGGGACATAATTTTAAAATGGTTGCCAAAACCTTATTTGGATTTGAAGACTTATTGGCCAACGAACTCAAACAATTGGGCGGATTACATATTCAAATAGGTTTGCGAATGGTCAGTTTCGAAGGTGACAATGGCTTTATGTATAAAGCTAACTTGGCGTTGCGCACTGCCATTAAAATTTTAAAACCAATCCATCATTTTAAATGCACAAACGAAGATGAACTTTACAAAGGCATCTTGAATATAGATTGGTCTGTATATTTAAATACCGAACAAACATTGGCTATAGACGCGACAGTTTTTTCCGATTATTTTAATCATTCAAAATATGTTTCACTCAAATGTAAGGATGCGATTGTAGACCAATTTAGAACAAAATCAGGTATTCGCCCCAATGTGGATATCGACTCACCCGACATCAGAATCAATATCCATATACATCAGGATGAATGCACTGTTTCGCTTGACACTTCGGGCAATTCGCTACACCAACGCGGATACAAATCTGCTACAAATATTGCACCTATCAATGAAGTTTTGGCTGCAGGCCTATTATTGATGTCGGGATGGGATGGACAATGCGACTTTTTGGATCCGATGTGTGGTAGTGGTACTATTTTAGTCGAAGCAGCTATGATTGCTTGTAATATACCAGCAAATATCAATCGCACCGAGTTTGCTTTCGAACGATGGAATGACTGGGAT
>JBILCF010000222.1:0-3913 GCA_044353325.1 Chitinophagaceae bacterium
ACATTCGCTTTGTTTACATATGCCATAGAATTGTAACCCAACGTGAGTTTGGGAGGGTAGTAGTTGTCAATCATAGTTTGCTCGCCATCTTGGAAAATTTTAAAGAACCCATTTAAATCCTCAAAGGCTACGACTCTATCCCGAACTTGATATTGCGGTTCGTAATAACCAATGGTATACAAATTGCCATTGTAAAACAATTTGAAATAACCATCATTGCTTTGAAAAGCAACTACATCATCGCCTACAGCAAATGATTTAGGTGCAAAAGGATCGATAGTGTAGGTTTGACCTTTGTAATAAATTTTGAAAATATTGTTGATGTCGAGATAAGCAACAGTATTGCGACCACATTGAAATTGGCGAACAGCTTGATCTTCCAAGGTTTCTAAATTGCCAGCATAAAAGACTTTAAATTGATCATTATAATTGATGTAAGCTCCAATATTATCGGAAACTTTGACCGTGCTATCAAATTTTAAATCATTGGCACCTAAGTTTAAGAATGTTTCAAGTTCTGTAATTTTATGGTTGGCGTATGCACCAAACATAGATTTATTTTGATCATAAAAAAACACCAAACTATCGCCTAATAAATATCGTTCGCATAGCTTAGACAAAGTCACTACTTCACCTTGATCGACTACCGCTACCATATTTGCACTACGAAAAGCAACCAAATTATCAGATACTTCAAACTGAGTCGTAAATAAATCGGTAACTGCTGTGACAGCACCATCGCGAAAAACTTTAAAAATACGTTGATTGTCCAAGTAGGCAATGGCAGCACGACCAACTTTGTAATTGACAGGCATTAAACCTTCCAAACGGTGTGTGGCGCCATTATCGAATATATAAAATTCTTGACGTACATTAGTATAAGCTGAATAGGGTTGTGCTTGAAGGAATCCAGCAAAAAAAATTAAAATGGTAACTAGTATTTTTCTCATGTGATGCTTAATTCAAACTTCATTTTAGTACACGTGTGTAAATATCGCAATTTTTTTACATTTACCTATTATTTCAACTATCTTTTAGGGAGAATTAGTATATTTGATAAGGCTATTTAACGTCCTAAAAACGTACAACCTATGAAATACACATTATTTTTTATTTTAATATTCATCGGATTTGGTGGATTTAGCCAAAATTATAAAGGGGTAGTAGAAGGGGATACGACGTATTATGTTTGCAAATTTGAATTGCCTTATTACCCAATGCATACAGATTCAAATAGATTGAGGGTAATTTATACAGATTCAGTAAAAAATATAGGAACTGATAAGTATTTGTATTTTTATAAAACAGTTAAAAATTTTTATCCTAATACAAATTTTAACTGTTTCGATACTTTAGCTTCATCATGGATGGGCAACTTTTCCATTGTCAAATCCAATGGAGATGAATTGTATTTTAATTTCAAGGGAGATACAATATTGATTCGAACTCAAGCTGTGTTGAATGATACTTGGAAAATAGCTCAAGACACAAGTGGCATTGAAATATGGGGTACATTTTCACAACTGAATTATTCATTTGTTGATTCTCAACAAGATACAATTAAAGAAATCACTTTGCAAGCTTATTCTGGCGGACTACCAATTGCTCATCCTCATAATAATCAAAAAATAAAACTAAGTAAAAATCATGGATTCCTTACTGCTTTTGAATGGGATTTTTTTCCATATACCCAAGTGCCTTATGGTATTTACTTTTTTATGATTGATACTCAATTACACACTCGATTGGATAAACACTATGTAGAAAAGGATTTAAACTATATCAATTTTCAAACGATGTTTAATCCTGGAACATATTGGCAAATATTTAAAGTCTGAATACCCAATAAAGATCTATCCAAACCCAAGTTTATCAGGAATATTTAAATATCAATGCAAAGAATTCATTTGAATGGGAAGTTTTTGATTTACGTGGGTTGAAATTATTTTCAGGCAATTCTACACAAATCAATTTAGAAACTTATCCATCAGGAATGTATATTTTAAAAGTGGATGTATTATTCTAAACTGATACGGTAATCATATTGGTACACAAACTGAGTATTGATAAGTATTTGAGCTATTTCGAACGTATATTATATTCCCATAATTAATATTATGTTAAATAAAAATAAAGAAGTAATTAACCTACGTTAATGCCTCTTGAAAACTTGTGTCTAAAAGTACAATGTTGTAAAATTGTATTAAACTATAAAAACACCCCCTATTATGTTTAAAAAAATTATTCTTGGACTAGTTGCCCTAATTGTTCTCTATCTGGTCTCGTGCTTATTTGGACCTAGTAAAATGGATGTCACAACTACAAAAACATTATCCGGATCTCCAGCTCAGATTTACTACCAATTGATTGAATACAAAAACTGGCCAACTTGGAGCAAATGGATTAAAGCTGATTCTACAACCAAATTAAAATTTGGAAATCCATCTTCAGGACTTGGCGGCAGCTACAGCTGGACATCAAAAGAAAGCGGCGCTGGCAGCATGAAAACTACCGAAGTTATTGAAAATCAATTAATTAAAGCTGATTTAATGTTTGATGACTGGAACTCTACTAATAAAGTCGTTTTTGAGCTTAAACCCAATGGTCCCAAAACGGATGTAACTTGGAGTATGACCGACGAAAAACCATTTCCTTTCGTTTTACGAGGTATGTTATTGTTTACCAACATGGCTGGAGAAATAAAAAATGATTTTAATACTGGTTTAGACAATATTGAAAAAATGTTAGTTTCAGGTAAAGCTGGTTATTTTGTAAACGGCTATTTGATTCAAGAAGGACAATTTGAAGGAAAAAACTACCTTGGCAAGCGTTCAATTGTACCATTTAGTGCTATTGGACAAAATTATGGCGCACATTTACCGGCAATAGCCCAACTTGCAGGAAACTCAATTGTAGGTTTTCCTTGTGGTTTGTTTTGGAGCTACGACGAAAAAACTCAACGCGCTGATATGGCTGCTGCAATGCCTGTTTCGCTCAAAGAAATCCAACATGATACCTATTCTATCATGACTATTCCAGCTTCAAAAGAATTTACCTTGGATTATTATGGCGCATATGACAACACACAAAAAGCATATATGGCGCTCGATTCTTTATCACAATCCAAAGGTTTCAAATTTCCTCAAAATGTCATTGAAGAGTTTATAACAGATCCAATGGTGGAAAAAGATACCACAAAATGGCTGACAAGAATTCATTTTTTAGTGAAATAAACACAATTCCTGACAAAAATCATCTTTTCAAACCCCTATTTCAAGTTATATTTGCCCCCTATTCACTCATTTTGTTCGCCTTACAAGCGTCCTTAAAATTTTAGATTATGGCTCATTATGTCAATCGTATCTCACACGAAGAGTTACGAGTAAAGTTGATGGAGGAAACTGAACCTCGTACGACTATATCATTTTACAAGTATTTTTCTATCGAAAACCCTCAAGAATTTAGAGATGATGTCTATCTCAAATTTAATGCTTTAAAAGTCTTTGGTCGGATTTATATTGCCAATGAAGGTATTAATGCTCAAATAAGTGTTCCAACATCCAATTTTGAAGAATTAAAAAATATCATTTATTCTTACGATGCATTAAACAATATTCGACTCAATGTAGCTGTCGACGACGATGGAAAATCCTTTTTTGTATTGAAAGTTAAAGTACGTGAAAAGATCGTTGCAGATGGCTTGACTGATTTAAGCTTTGATCCAAGTAAAACTGGTAAGTACTTGAAAGCCAATGAGTTCAATGAATTATCTAAGCATCCCGAAGTGGTTATTGTAGACATGCGAAACCATTATGAATATGAAGTTGGTCACTTTGAAAATGCGATAGAAGTTCCTTCAGATACGTTTAGAGAGCAACTCCCTATGGCTGCCGATATGCTCAAGGATAAGAAA
>JBILCF010000008.1:0-30328 GCA_044353325.1 Chitinophagaceae bacterium
TAAACATGTTATAGAAGCTTGCCACGAAGCTTTGACGCGTTTACAAGTTGATTATTTAGATCTTTATTTTTGTCATAGACCCGATAAGCAAACACCAATTGAGGAAACTGTATTGGCTATGAATACGCTGATACAACAAGGTAAAATATTGTATTGGGGTACGAGCGAATGGAGTGGTGTAGAAATCATGGAAGCCCATCGCGTAGCGGAAAAATACCGTATCATAGGTCCTACGATGGAACAACCGCAGTATAATTTATTTACTCGCGAAAAAGTAGAAAATGAATATCTCAGCATCTATGAATCTGTAGGTCTCGGTACCACCATTTGGAGTCCATTGGCTACTGGTTTGCTGTCTGGCAAATACAATGATGACAAATCGCCCAAAGGTTCTCGCTTAGGCATGAAAGGATTTGAGTGGCTTGCTGAACGTTGGCTTACTAAAGATAAATTGGATAAGGTAAAAAAATTAGCTGCCGTAGCTGATGATTTGTCCATTACGATGGCACAATTGAGTATAGCTTGGTGTCTCAAAAATCCACATGTATCTACTGTTATTTTAGGCGCTACGCAAAAAAATCAATTGGTTGACAATTTGGGTTCAATGGATGCTTTAGAAAAATTGACACCAGAAGTAATGGCCAAAATCGAAAAAATAGTAGCTACCAAACCTATATTACCTGCTTTTTAATTAACTCAACACAGCGTGTAATACTTCGGGACTTTTGAGCTCGCTCATATGTGGTATATGCAAGCGAAGATATTGAATACAATATGCAAGAATATTTTTGCGCTGTATATGATTGAGTTGTATGGAATCGTGCAATGAAGAATCGATATATGTTGCCAATATTTCAGAAGTCGGTTCATCAATAAATGTACTATGTGTCATAGGTATATGAGGTACAAATTTGCCAAGACTCAAATCAAAAAAAAGATCTGCTTCATGGTCTTTTCGCTGCATACCAAATCCTAATCGATCAGAAAGTTCTATGGTAAACTGAATTGGAAAGTCTGCAAGTGCCGAATCATCTTGTTGGTCGACATGCTTGAAACAATCATCAAAGAAATCAAACAATTCAATGTTGCTTTCTGGTTCAGTAATCGTCTTGGCTATAAGTTCGGCCATGTATATTGCAATGGCGTTTTTGACTATACTTCGTTGCACATGTTGATACAAATAATATACTCGTGCTTCTTTGATGCGTTGCAAATTTTTGTTGGGATGGTGATAAACGATTAAATCCAATAATGTTGCCGACTGATAAATATTGGCTTTCGTAGAAGATTTTTTATCTGTACGTACACCATTGACCAAATAACTTTGTAATCCAAATATAGCAGTGTATATATGAACTATAATGCTGGTATCGCCATATTTGATGGAGCGAAGTACAATACCTTTGGTAGAATGTAGCATGGGGTTGTGTTGTGAAAAATGTTATTCGTTAAACACAAATTTACCAGCTTTAGCTTCGCTACCATCTGTGTTGGTCACAAACACATAATACACTCCAGTGCTAGGTCGTTTACCAGTATAGGTTTCGCCATTCCAAGTAGCTTGTCCACCTGTTGCAATGGTTCTATATACTAATTGTCCATTGACATCTGTAATACGTACATCAGCATTTTCTACCAAACCTTTGATCGCTATCATACCATTGTAAGCACTTGGTACGGGGTTAGGAAATACAAGCAGTTCATCATTATTTTTACTTCCTTCAGTTGCATTTCCTCTGTACGAAATTAAACCTGCATTGGTGGCAATAAAGACTTCACCTGTAGTAGGATGTACTACAATCTTATTGATTTCATTGCTTGGCAATGGGCTGTTATCTTTATTAAATTGATGTATAATTTTTTCAGCATCATCGCTGATAAGCCATATACCATTGTTGGTTCCAATCCATTTATTGTTGGCACCATCTACTGCAATTGTTTTAACTGCTTCACGCTGAAAAAGTAGGCCTGCATTTAAGTCATATTTTACGATTTTCAATTCGGCATCGCAGCCAGATTGTGTGAAAACACTTTCGGGACAATTAAATATTCCAATACCATCTGAAGTACCAACCCATAGTTTACCATTTTTATCTTTTGTGATGCAATAAATTTCATTGTTGGGTAAATTGCCATAGCCAACTCCTGTAGTCAGTTTTTTAGTTTTGTCATCGTTTTTATTATCAATTGTACCATTATCGTCGAGCACATACAATCCTATACCACGTGGCGCTACCATCCATTTGTGGTTAGCATTGTCTATTTCTATTTGACTCGCTGCTCGCTCACTTGCTGCGTATTGAAAAGAGAATTTTTGCCATGAGCCATCTTTCTTTTTGACCACCAATTGATCTGACGCACCATAATTGCTCATCCACAAATTTTGTTGATCATCAAATTTTAAATCTACCAATCGAAATGCATTCGGATCACCAATTGTAGGTTGTATGTAAGGAGTATTTTTGTAAACTGTGGCCTGGTTGTTAGACATATTGAGTTCCACCAACCCGCCGCCAAACGAAGCAGCAAAAGCATGTCCTGTAACGGGGTCTATGGCTACGTCCAATATATCGAGTACAGTATCCATACTTGCCGTATTGTTGTAGCGGTTAAACGACTTCCATTGTCCGGCTTTTAGTCTTGAAAACCCTGATGAGCTGAAAGTATAAATCCAGTCGCGTTCTGCACCGCCAGAAACATACAATTCGTTGTTATAGATACTTAAATTATAGATTGTATTGTCAAAGATAGAGTTTGGACTAATTAATTGTCGTTCATTATAATTTGTGACACGAGTCATACCTTGCCAAAAGTCTGCAACCCAAACCTGATTAGGTGAATATTCGACTACATCAAATGGATTGACTTGAACAATCGAATCAAGCAATACACCATTAGTGCCAAATATGCGGATGCCGCGTTGGTCCTTGTCCGATTCGCAAATGTAGAATTTCGTAGCACCTGTACGACATCGAACTATCTCCGATTGGCTTGCATAAATCGGTATTGTATTAGCTCCATCAATATGAAATAACGTATCGGTAGAAGCGCAATAAAGTTTGTTGTCGAAAGAAAATACATAGTCCAAACCTCCATTGGTTGATTTGGTCCAGTTTGCAAAGTTTTGTAAAACAGGATTGTTGATATCTGCAGTATACAATCCATCACTTGTAGCGGCTACAAAGTTATCGTTGTATAGTGTCAAATCTTTAACCTTAAGAATTTCATTGGCTGCTTGCAGCGTATAAGTTTCTTTGATTTCACGTTTGATAGGGTCCAATACCACAATACCAAAGTCAGTAGAGAGGTAAACAAGCTTCCCTTTGAAGAACACATTATTGATAAGCTTACTGCCTGTTATATTCAGGTTTTTTATATCTGGAATATTGTAGAAAACTTGATCTTTGAGCAAGTCAATATTACTATTTTGGTATATGATAACCATAAACCCAGTAGCTTCATCATATCGGATTTGCCGAATACCTACATCGCTCAGTCCATTGACTTTTGAATACGTTGTAAATTCATTGCCACCTATAGAAAAGACATAAATATGATTACCTCCTGCAAATATACGATCGCCCACTTTTTCAATCGTATTGACAGAGGTATATGAAAAATGAGTTTGCCAACTGCCTATAGGTACCTGCTGTGCTGAAGCTGGAAAAATTAGTGCTGTGAGGATGAACAGGATTGACAGCGTTTTCATTTTTTTCAAAAAAATCATAATGTGTTTATAAACGTCTAAAATTAAAGAATATTATCGATTCTGCTATAAAATTTGCGTAAGGTGCTAGCATTCCACACGTATGTGGTATATTTGGCCTCCGTATGTGGCATCATTTATCCGTATTTATTTTACGTTTTCGAATTCCTGTTTTAGCCGTTTTGCTATTACTGACCCTTGTCATGGGCTTTTTTGCTTCAAAAGTCAAAATGAGTTATGAAATGGCAAGTGCCATTCCTACCGACAATCCCAAATATGTTGAATACCAAAATTTTAAAAAAATGTTTGGTGAAGATGGCTCGATGTTAGCTATCGGCTTCGACCGCAAAGATGTATTTCAGCCTGCATTTTTTAAAGCATTTACAGAGTGGCAAAAAAACTTAAAAAACGTGGATGGCGTTGACAATATGCTCAGCGTACCAACCGCTATTACAATTACAAAAGTGGAACAAGACAGCAGTTCAAAATTACGCACAACTGCAATATTTGATGGACCTGACTTTGATTCCAATGTTGCTACCTTTTTAAACTTACCTTTTTACCGCAACTTATTGTATAATCCAGAAACGGGTTCATACCTCACGGCAGTGTACATTAAAAAAGAACATTTGTTTTCAGAAAAAAGGGTCAAAGTGGTGCAAGATATTGTTGCACTCACTGACTCATTTGCTCAAGCAAATCAAATGGAAGCCCATTATTCAGGTTTACCATTTATTCGTACACAGTTTGCCGAAAGTGTCAAATATGAGATGCGTCTTATCTTGCTTGTATCGTTGTTATTGACCTCAATCATTTTATTTTTATTTTTCAGGTCATTTAGTTCGGTGCTTTTCTCGATGTTGATTGTCATTGCAGGTGTAGTTTGGGCGTTGGGCTTCTTAGGATTATTTCAGTTTAA
Organism: Chitinophagaceae bacterium; assembly: GCA_044353325.1. Taxonomy (GTDB): domain Bacteria; phylum Bacteroidota; class Bacteroidia; order Chitinophagales; family Chitinophagaceae; genus OLB11. The sequence goes on from JBILCF010000008.1 coordinate 4,626, forward strand.
AATTACGATATTATCAGCCCTTATAGCGCCATTGTTGGTCGTGATAGGATTGCCCAATTGTATTTACTTTTTAAATAAATACCATACACAGTTTGCGATATATAAAGATAAAAAAATGGCCCTAACAGCCATGGTCGATCGAATGGGTGTTGTTACATTATTTACAAATCTCACTGCTGCTATTGGGTTTGGGGTATTTTATTTTACTAAAAGTCAAGTCTTAAAAGAGTTTGGTTTAGTATCTGGCTTAAGTATTATGGCTGTGTTTGTGATTTCCCTTTTTGCTATTCCAGCCATTTTTAGTTTTTTACAAGCACCGCAAGAAAAACATACACGTTACCTAGAAAACAAGACCTTGACCAGCATTTTGCTTAAGTTTGAACATTGGGTATTTAATCATCGTAAGATGGTGTATTTATTCTGGACACTACTCATTGTCGTTTCGGGTATCGGTATGTTGAACCTCCATTCGGAGGGGCATATCGTGGATGATTTACCCAAGAAAAATAAAATTTATACTGATTTAAAGTATTTTGAAAAAAACTTCAACGGGGTAATGCCTTTAGAAATCGTTATTGATACACGCAAAAAACAAGGTGCAATCAACTTAGGTACAATAGCCAAAATAGATGAACTGACTTCGATGCTACGCGAATTTAAAGAGATGTCCAAGCCATTGTCTATGGTAGAAGCCATCAAATTTGCACGCCAGGCTTATTACGATGGCGATAGCTCCAGCTATGGTGTTCCCAATAGTTTTGATATTGCATTTTTATTGCCTTATCTCAAAATGAAATCTGACGGGAAACAAACTCAAATGAGTAAAATAACGAGTTCATTTACAGATAGTACCAAACGATATGCACGTGTCAGTGTAAGTATGGCCGATATAGGCAGTGTGAAATTGCCTATCCTCTTAGACAGTATCAATAAACGTGCTGTCGAAATTTTTGACACTTCACGCTATTCGATTTCGTATACAGGAACAGGTGTTGTATTTCTCGAAGGGAGCAAATTCATTATCAGTAGCCTTACAGAAAGTGTTTTATTAGCGTTGTTGATGATTATTGTTTGTATGGCATTTTTATTTCGATCATGGCGAATTGTGGTTATTTCTATCGTTACTAACTTGATTCCATTGGTCATTACAGCAGGCGTCATGGGCTTTTTTGGTATACCTTTAAAACCTTCAACTGTATTGGTATTCAGTATTGCCTTAGGTATTGCAATCGATGTCACGATTCGATTTTTGGTCAACTACAAACAAGATTTACCGAAAAACAATTACGATATTCAAGAAACGGTCAAACAAACAATCCAAGAAACTGGAATTAGCATTATCTATACGTCGCTCATTTTAGCAGCAGGTTTTGTCGTATTTTTAGTGTCTCAGTTTGATGGTACCAAAGCATTAGGTTACTTAACAGCATTAACCTTGTTTATGGCTATGATTACCAACTTAACCATCTTGCCAGCGCTTTTAGTTTGGTTTGACAAGCAGAAGAAAAAAGGGTAATTTAAATTCTAAAATCTCAGTGTGCGTTTTAGATCGCGTTCAGCATCTTTGGCTTTAATGCTATCACGTTTGTCATGCACTTTTTTACCTCTAGCCAAGGCTATTTCTAGTTTGGCATAGCCACTTTCACTTAAAAAAATACGAAGCGGGATAATCGTAAAACCTTTCTCTTTGGTTTTGGCTTCAAGCTTGCGCAATTCCTTTTTGGTCATCAACAGTTTTCGATCACGGATCGGATTATGATTGTTGGCTGTACCAAATGAGTATTCTGCAATATGTAAGCTTTTAATCCACAATTCGCCTTGCTGCAAAAAACAATAACTGTCGTTAAAACTGGTTTTGCCTTGTCGCATCGATTTGATTTCGGTGCCAAGCAATACCATTCCAGCCGTAAAACGTTGTTCTATGGCATAATGAAAAGTAGCTGATCTGTTTGAAATTTCCTTCATGTCGTAGTGCAAATGTACTACCTTTTTGTGAAGCGTTCAATGCAACAAATTCCAATTTAAAAAAGTAGTTTATACCAATGTGAAATGGCTCGCAGACCATTTCTTACAGTGGTAAATGCCGATACTACATGAATATAGTACAATGAGTCCTAAGACGAAATTGGACTATTTATAAATGTGTAATCGGTATTAGCTTTCTGAATGTGCAAAATTCTATTTTTTAAAGTACTTTCATGCCCTGAAAATAATTTTGGATGACAGAAGCACATTTTTTACCGTATCGACAAGCTACTATTGGCCACGACCAAACCTTTCCTTCTCCTTTTGGCGAACAAAAAATGATTTATGCCGATTGGATAGCAAGTGGTCGATTATATGCTCCAATAGAAAAAACGCTATTGGAGGATGTATTTCCTTTTTGTGGCAATACACATACCGAAACTTCAATTACAGGAACCCTGATGACCAATGCCTACCACGAGGCCAAAGAGTATATCAAAAAACAAGTCAATGCGCATACAAGTGATGCTTTGATTTTTTCAGGAACTGGCATGACGGATTCAATCAATAAATTGCAACGGATACTAGGTCTTCGCCTACCCGATACGAGCCGTCTGTACATACCAGATTTTAAAGCCAAATGCCATATCGAAGAATCTAAACGACCTGTGGTATTTGTGACCCATATGGAACATCATTCCAACCACACTTCATGGTTAGAAACCATTGCTGATGTCGAAATTATTAATCCCGACGAACATGGTCATGTCGATTTAAACCATTTTGAAACCTTGTTGAAACAATATCAACATAGACCACTCAAAATAGCATCCGTCACAGCAGCATCAAACGTGACAGGCTTGATAACTCCATACTACACCATAGCAGAAATGATTCATCAAATTGGTGGTTTGTGCTTTGTCGATTTTGCATGTTCAGGTCCGTATGTCGATATAGATATGCATCCTGCTAATGAAGGTAAATGCCTCGATGCCATATTTATTTCGCCTCACAAATTTTTAGGCGGACCAGCTACGCCTGGTATCATGATACTTAATACTGCTTTGTGTCAAAATACAATTCCAGATCATTCAGGAGGTGGTACAGTGCGTTTTACTACACCTTGGAAAACACATGAATACTATGCCAATGTAGAAGATCGTGAAGATGGTGGCACGCCTGGTTTTTTGCAAGGCATTAAAGCATCATTGTGTTTCAAACTGAAAAAAGAAATGGGTGTAGCACAAATACTACATCGCGAAATGCTGATGTTGAAAAAAGTATTTCAACAACTCAAAACGATTCCAAATTTACATATTCTTGCTTCAGAAGTAGAACATCGAATTGGTGCAATTTCATTTTATGTTGATGGTTTACATTTCAATTTAGGCGTAAAACTGCTCAACGATTATTTTGGCATACAAGTGCGTGGTGGATGCGCTTGCGCTGGTACCTATGGTCACTATCTACTCAATATCAACCGTGAAGAATCTAAGGCTATTTTAGAGCAAATCAATCAAGGCAATTTGTTTGTTCGTCCGGGTTGGATACGCTTATCTATACATCCAACGATGACCGATTTAGAGTTGGATACGATATTGAATGCTATCGCATACGTAGCCGAACATTTTGAAGAAATGGGCAAGGATTACACTTATTTACCTAAGAAAAATATTTTTAAACACAATACTTTCGAATCTTCGTTTGAAACAAACTTCTTACATAATTTGTACGAAAAACCGTTTTAACTTACACTTTCAATTGCTTGAATATAAATATCATTCAATTGCTTACCTACAGCATCATAACTGTATAGTTGCGAAGCAGTCTCAGCTATCTGTTTGTTCGAATATCGTGCATAGTTATCTATCATATCCTGCATAGCTTTTGTGAGTAATGCAACATCGTTGGGAGGAACAAGTATACCATTGGTATCATCAATCAACTCTTTGACACCACCGACTGCCGAAGTGATCACAGGCAAGCCGCAACATAGCCATTCGAGTACTGCACAGGACTGGGTTTCGTTGAAACTAAACAGAATTCCTGCATGGGCGACTTGCACTTGTTTGGCGACTTCGGCATAGGTCATTTCCGGTAGAAAATGAACACGATTCATTGCCCATTTTTTACCTTCTATGAGTTTGGTATTTTTCTTTGATGTATTGCCTACAATGACAAGCTCCACATGTTGTCGTTCTTTGGCTAGTTTGGCAAAGGCTTGCAGTATGCCAGGTATATTTTTGATATCATCGCCATTGGAGACATGTATAAATCTAAACCGGTCTTGCGTCTTATTTTCCTTATGAAAAAACAAGGATGTGTTTACCACATTGGGAACTACCGTAAAAGCTTTTTCGCAAACATGCGTATTCATATCGTTGCCTAAGCTTATACTTACAGGCAGTAGGTTTAAAGCTTGTTGGAGAATACGCTTCGTGAAAAACTTAAAAAAATAATTGCGCTGACTATAGCGATCCTTGACTTCGTTGTTGTAAATACCATAATGTTCAGTAACCAAGAAAGGAAGTTTATATATTCGTTTCCATCGAAGTGCAATGAGGCCACTTTTGATAGGTATGTGTACATGAATCAAATCGGGCTTGCCTTTGCGGCTAAAATAATCATTGATAAAGGATTCATGCAATTGAAAAAAATCCTTCAAACGAATAATTTTATGCACCGCTTTACTGTGATAAATGGTTTCGCACAAGTGAGCATTGGGATGCGTAATGACACATTTATCCTCCTGCGCATCTACAATATGCACCACTTCGATATCGGCATACCGCGAAGCTGCAAGCGCCTGACGCTGTATAAAATCGCCAGTGAACCGATCGATTTCGTTCGGATACCAACTACACAGCCAAATGATTTTCTTGCGCATTCTGTATGTGAAAGTAAGAAAAAAAGAAGATATGCAAACATCAAATGAGGAAGAAAAATATTGGAGCCAAGCTTTGACTTACGATTCAACTGCTTCTCGCTGCTAGCAGCGCACTGCACTTGCTTACATCGAGGCTATCCTTCAGGAACATATACTTTATTGGGCAGAGTCAATGCAGAACTTTTTTTTCATTACAATACTAAATCGGTTCGGAAAAACTTTTTGATTTGCGCTTCGGGATGCCGCAAAGCCGAACATCCCAAAGTACTTGATAAGTTATACATCTGATGCATATGTTTGAATCACGGATGATGATGATGACACGGATTGCACTGATTTTGATAAATTCATTTTCATAATACTAAACGTTTAAATTGTAAACTTTTACTACCAAAGTTAATTAATAATCCAACTTCTATTTTATATGCTCGTAAATAATTTAATAGTTGTGCAGTATGCACTTCTTCCATATTTATTATTGCTTTTAATTCAACCAGTACTTTGCCCTCTACCAAAAAATCTGCTCGACGTGTTCCTATCGGCTCTGTCAGTTCTTTGTAATAAATAGGCTGTTCTATTTCTCTTGAAAATGATAGTCCCTTTTTACTCATTTCGAATGCTAAGGCTCTTTGATATATAACCTCTTGGAAGCCATTTCCTAAAAAAGAATGGACTTCAAATGATGCACCTATAATCTTTTCTGTAATATCTTTATGTTTTAGTTCCATTAGCTCAAAATGTATTCTTTATAATCTTAGCATTCATATAAATCCGTGTAACTCAGTGCAATCCGTGTCATCTTCAAAATCTGTGATTCAGACATTCCATCCTCGCATAGTCTCTTGCTTCGAGGACTCTGCGACTTGAGATACGAAATGCAGTTTTGCCAAGTTTATGATGAATGCACACATGTTTTATTTATTCCATACCAAAGCTAACATTTTTCATATTCAATCTAAAATGAAAATAATAAAAAGAATATTCACTTTTCTGCAAGAAGTTTTTCCTTCTTACCACAAAAAAAGGAGACTCTCTAGAATCTCCTTTTTAATATTTAAAGCATTGACTTAAATCGCCGCCAATTGTACTTTTTGTTGCAATTCTTTGACTTGCTCGCGTATCATCACATCGGTATCCATCAGGTCCTTCACCGTTTGACAGCTATGTATTACCGTAGTATGATCTCGTCCGCCAAAGTGGTCGCCAATGTTTTTCAAGGAGTTTTTGGTAAATTGTTTAGCCAAAAACATTGAAATTTGACGTGCTTGAACTATTTCGCGTTTACGTGTTTTCGCTTGTAATTTATCGTATGGTATTTCATAAAAATCACAAACCATTTTTTGTATCGTATCGATTGTAATTTCTTTAGACGATGTTTTAACAATGTTTCGCAATACCTTTTTGGCTAAATCTAAATCGATTTCTTTTTTGACCAAAGATGAATGTGCCAACAATGAAATCAAGGCACCTTCCATTTCGCGGATATTGTTTTGCACGTTGTAAGCCAAATACTTCACCACTTCTGCCGGAAGATCTAAACCATCGTTGCGCATTTTGTGATCGAGGATAGCCATACGTGTTTCAAAATCGGGTGCTTGCAAATCGGCACTCAATCCCCATCTGAAACGCGATAGTAAACGCTCTTGCATACCATCCAAGTCTTTAGGTGGCTTATCGCTAGTAAGTATCAATTGTTTGCCATTTTGGTGCAAATGATTGAAGATAGAGAAAAATGCATCCTGCGATTTGATTGCTGGCGCAAAATAATGGATATCGTCAATGATCAACACATCAATCAATTGGTAGAAATTGATAAAATCATTGATCTCATGATTTTTTGAATGTTCTATAAACTGATGTATAAATTTCTCAGCACTAACGTACAATACAGTTTTGTTGGGATGCAAACGCTTGGTTTCATTGCCTATGGCATGTATCAAGTGGGTTTTGCCTAGTCCTGACGAACTGTATACCACCAATGGATTAAACGATGTACCACCGGGTTTTTGTGCCACGGCCATACCTGCACTTCGCGCTAATCGGTTGCATTCGCCTTCTACAAATGAATCGAAAGTATAATTAGGATTTAATTGCGGATCTATTTGCGAGCGTTTGAGGCCTGGTATTACAAATGGATTTTTGATACCGCTATCGTTGCCTACATGTACATCGACATAGTTGTTGCTCAATTGTGCTTGCGAGTGGCTACTTGCAGGCATACGAATCGATGCTGGATTTTTCTTATTTTGGTTTTCCATCAAAATGCGGTACTCCAATTGTGCATCTTTGCCCAATTCGCGTTTGATAGTTTTTGCAATCAATTCGACATAATGTTCTTCAAGCCATTCATAAAAAAATTGACTTGGTACTTCGATCACCAATACATTGTTTTCTAACGAGACTGGTTTGATTGGTTCAAACCATGTTTTGTATGATTGCCAGCTAATGTTATCTTTAATTACCTTTAAACAATTCTCCCATATTTTATCTAAGGTTTTTGTCATTTTTCTTCACCTAATTTTTAGATATTATTAAATAATTCGTTTATTCTTTTTTACTTATTAAGATAGTGTTTATAAAAATCTCTAACGAGCAACGAAAGTGGTAATTTTTTGTTGAAAAAAAAAATTTTTAAACGCTTGTTTCTTTCACATCCAACACAGTAAAATTTGAAACGTAGTCGTAGTGCTTTTTATGATTAAAAAAAATATTTATCCTACCTAGCTGTAAGCCTGCCCATCCAACCTGATTAACAATTACATCTTGATTATTCCGATTTTTTACACTAAGGGGTTTCTCTAAAAATGTATGTGTATGTCCACCTAAAATACAATCAATATGCGCTGATGATTTCGCAAAAATTTGGTCAGAAATTTTAGCATCTTTGTATTCAAATCCAAGGTGAGATAAACAGATGACATAGTCACATTTTTTCTTCACTTTGAGGAAGTGAGCAGTCTCATTGGCATAGACTATTGGATCACGATAAATGATATTGCCATACAATCGATCAGGAACTAATCCATTCAACTCAATTCCTACTCCTAATATGCCAATTTTAAGCCTTCCTTTCCGAAGAATAGTATAGGGTTTTATACGGTATTCAAGTGGTGTATTTGTAAAGTCGTAATTGCAATTGACAAAATCAAAATGGGCACATTCGAGTTGTTTGACCAAACCATCTATTCCATTATCAAAATCATGATTACCCAATGTAGCCGCATCATAGCGAAGCATACTCATGACTTGCATTTCAGGCTTGCCTTTGTAAAAATTAAAGTAAGGTGTGCCCTGAAAAATATCGCCAGCATCCAATAGTAATACTTGTGAATCTTCACTTCGAATGTTACGAATTAGTTTTTCGCGCGCCAATACTCCGCCCATACCTTGATACTTGCTTCCATCCATCGGAAAAGGATCGAGCCTACTATGTACATCGTTGGTGTGTAAGATAGTTAGTTGTTCATCATAGTTATCGGTAGGTTTGGCCAAAGCGTCAAACGGAAATTGACTCGTAGCTAAAAGGCCACCTACCAAGGCTGTTTGGCTTACAAACTTTCTTCTACTTTGATTATATGGTTTGTTCATGATGTTTTATTTTACGATATGTACACGTTGGGTTGGATTTGGAAAACAGTTTGAATGGGTTTGAATATACTCAATCATGACATCTCGAATCAATAATCCAGTATTGATACGTTTACAAGTTTTCAAAAAATCACATTGATCGCCCCCATTTGCAATATAATCATTGGTAGTAATAGTGTAAATTACATTATCTGCAAGAGGCGAAAACGTTATGATTGTATCTTTTGAAGTCGCAGTTTGTGGATCAAAAACAGTAAACTTTTCCGTATAAGCTAGAGCTTGTTTCAACTTAGGTAAATTCATAGGTAAATAGGTTGCAACGGGCCATCCATCGGACTTTGCCATGACTTCAATCCATTGTGTGAGTTGTTTCCCGTTGACTTCTAGTATCACTAATTCGTTTTCAAAAGGTAACAGTTCAAATATTTTACCTCGGGTAATATTTCCTTGTTGTATTTCATTAATACGAATACCACCATAGTTGCATATTGCATTTTGTGTGGCTGGGTTAATCGTTTTGGCTTTCGACAGCATCGCATCAGCGACAAAATTGCCAAGACTACCTCCTGGTTTCTCTTTTTTAAAATTACCCTTAGATTGACCTATTACCTCGTTCATGATAAGGCTCAGACTATCCCTGTATGGCTTCAACAATTTGGCTATTTCAGAGGCTGAATCTGCTTCAGTATGCGAAATTTTGTATACGTTAGTTTCATTGCTCGAAACCATATACATTGGTTTGCAAGCACTTAAGAGCATAATGAGGACCAATAACATGCGATGTGTATAAATCATAAGGCAAATATTCCTAAAAATACAAAAAGAATTTATCTTCGTGTTTTAAATTTTAAACAATAATTTTTTTATGGCATCTTTTGAAATCTTCGGTAATCTCAAAGTCAAACAAGACACACAAGTTGTAAGCGACAAATTCTCAAAACGTGAATTTGTATTGACAACAGACACATCAACGCAATACCCTCAGTATATTTCCCTACAACTTACACAAGATAAATGTAGCCTTTTGGACAGTTTCAATGTAGGTGAAGAACTTAAAGTATCGTTCAATTTGCGTGGCCGTGAATGGAATAATCCTAATAAAGGCGTACAATACTTCAATTCTTTAGAAGCTTGGCGAATAGAGCGTGCTAGCAATGCTGCACCAGCACCACAAGCGGCTCCTTCACATGTAGCAACACCTTCTAACTCAGCTTCGGACGTTATTTCTTCTACTCCGGTAGTAGACGATCTTCCGTTCTAATCAAAATAACGTATTAAAACAAAAAACGCATTTCATTTGAAATGCGTTTTTTTGTTATATGAAGATTTTTAAGTTGGGTTTAATATTGACTCATACCGCTGATTGTAGCATGGATGCCGTTTGAAAGGTCGTCAACAACTGGCGAACTTTGGGTATTACCATTCATGAATTGCTTCCAAATGGTACGACCATCACGAACATCAACACAGTATAGGTAACGATCGTAAGAACAGAAATAAACATAATTGCCAAATACCACAGGTGAGGTTTTGATTAAACTACCTGCAGGGTATTTCCAACGTAAAGTACCTGACACATGGTCGATGCAATACAAATTGAAGTCATAACTACCTATCAAAACTGAATTTGTAAACTCATGTATAGCAGGAGAAGATTTAACGCGTTCAAGTGTAGCATAGGTCCAACGTTCTAAACCAGTTGTAGTATCAATACAATGTATTTTAAAGTCGTCACTTCCAATTATACACATACCGCCATACACTGTAGGTGAAGAAGAAACTTTGTCGCCTGTTGTGTAATTCCATTTTGGTGAGCCATCAGATTCATTAATTGCATACACTTTTGAATCTTCACAGCCATAATAGACTACGCCATTGCTAACTTTCAACGAAGAAAAGACTGCATTAGGCGCTGTAGGCGAAATCCAAATGCCAATACCATTGTTGGCATTTACACAATGTATTGAGTTGTCATTGATGCTAAAAAACACTTTATCATTAACTACTTGAGGTGAACTTTGACAAGGCATAGAAGCTGCATAATACGTCCAAAGCTTGTTACCATTGATATCATAACAATAGAGACTATCTGCAGCAATATAGATTTTATCGTTTGCAATGGCTAAACTGTTGCTTGTACTTGTTGGTGTATATTTCATCCAATTGGTATCGCCTTTTACAACATCAATAGAGTATAAATAACCCGTTTGGGTCAAAGCAAACAGTTTTTCTTTATAAAAAGCAGGAGAACCTGCTACAATTCCTTTGGTCGTGATTTCCCAAAGTTTATTGCCGTTGTTGGCATCATAACTGATAATTGTATTGTTGTCATTTGCTATAAAAACAGCTTCTTTTCTGATTTTATCCAATGGATTATCACTACTTTTTGTTTTTCCGCAGGAAGCAAGAAATAGAACAGCACCGAAGACAATCAAGGGTAAAAATAATTTATTCATTGCGTATAAATACTAAGTTCGAAAACAAATATAGACGAAATACTTGAACAATCAGGAATACTTCTTTGAAAAAATAAACAATTCTGCCATAAATTTGAATGCTGATAATCAGATCGATTTACAAAAAGGCATAATGACTGCTTCTGTGAAAGGTGTGTTAAACTATTGTAGCTTACGTATTTTAACTTCTCTTCAATATTGATTTTTGTACTTTTGTCAGCTTCTGAAACAAAAAATGAAAGATTTAATAGACAAACAAAAACTGCCAAAGCATGTCGCCATCATCATGGATGGCAATGGACGTTGGGCAAAAGAGCGTGGCAAAGACCGTCTATTTGGTCATCAGCATGGCGTTATCAGTGTGCGAGAGGTCGTAGAAGGTTGCGCTGAGATTGGGATTAAATTCGTGACTTTATATGCTTTTTCGACCGAAAACTGGAACAGACCTGAAAGTGAAGTGAATGGATTAATGGAACTTTTAGTAGCCACTATTCGTGCCGAAGCCGAGTCTTTAAACAAAAATGGTGTCAGATTGCACGTAATTGGCGATTTTTCTACACTTCCTCCGTCTTGCATCAACGAACTACATGAGGCCATGAAACTAACCGAAACGAATACAACGTTAAATCTAGTATTGGCACTAAGCTATAGTTCCAAATGGGAAATAGTCGAAGCTACACGCAAAATTGCAGCTAAAGTAGCCCATCACGAGCTTTCTGTAGACGATATCAATGAAGAAACATTTAAGCAACATCTAAGTACAAAAGATTTTCCAGATCCAGAATTGATGATTCGCACCAGTGGTGAACATCGTATCAGTAATTTTTTATTGTACCAATTGGCTTATGCCGAATTGTATTTTACCCATACACATTGGCCCGATTTCCGAAAAGAAAATCTCTATGAAGCCCTCCTCAACTATCAAAACCGTGAACGCCGATTTGGCAAAATAAGCGAACAACTTAAGTAAAGCATGAAATTTATTACCTATCCTTTTAGTATACTATTCGTATTCAGTCTATTCCTTTGCATACAAAGTGAAGCACAAATAGGACTAAAACAAAAAAAAGAGAAAACTAAAGCACTCAATACGACCAATGAATATGTTGTAGGTGGTGTTTCTGTTTCAGGTTCAAAGTACTTAGACGAAGAGTTGTTGATTTCTATTGCAGGCATTTCGCCAGGCGATAAAATCAAACTGCCTAACGATGCAGCCATTTCTAAAGCAATTCAAAACCTTTGGAAACAAAATTTATTTGCAAACGTTGAAATCAATGCTGACCATTACCAAGGCGATAAAGTGTTTTTAGACATCCATATTGAAGAACGACCACGATTGTCTAAGTATAACTTTAAAGGCATCAAAGACAATGATGCCAAAGAAATCAAAGAAAAAATTGGCTTAGTTAAATCAAAAGTAATCACAGAGGCAACTAAGCAAAATGCCGTTGTGCGTATTAAAAAATTCTACACAGATAAAGGCTATACCAATGTCAATGTAGATGTGATTGAAAAATCAGACACTGCACTTTTGAACACCGCTATTTTAACATTCATAATAGATAAAGGGCAAAAAGTTAAAATCAATCAAATCAATATTTTCGGCAATGATAATGCGTCCTCATTAAAGTTGAAGAAAAGCATGAAAGGGAGCAAAGAAATGGCTCGTATTTCGTTGTATAGCGCTGACAAAGAGAGTGTTTATGGTAAAAATGAATCTACGTTTCAAGATTACTTAAAGGGTAAAGGATTCTTATCAATTTCAAAAACAGCGAATCTCATTCAACCTTATATTCGTTATGGTATTTTTTCGGCTTCAAAGTTTAATGATAAAAAATTCAGTGAAGACAAACAAAGTATCGTAGAGTATTATAACTCAATTGGATTTAGAGATGCTGCCATTGAAGCTGACACAACCTATCCTGCTAGCAATGGTCATCTAAATATTGATCTTAAAATAGCAGAAGGTCATCGCTATTACTTTGGTAATATCGAATGGAAAGGTAATACGAAATATACTGCAGACGAGTTGACGAAAATGACTGGCATCAAGAAAGGTGACATTTATAATCAAGATTTACTGAACCAACGCGTTGGTAAAATACCTACAGCTGAAGGCGATGACATTGGATCCTTATATCTTGATGATGGTTACTTAGCTTTTAACACAGACATAGCAGAAAAGTCCATTATAGATGATACCATTAACTTTGAAGTTAGACTTGTAGAAGGTGAACAATATGTGCTTCGCAATATCAATATTTCTGGTAATGACAAAACGCATGAACACGTTATCCGTCGTGAATTGCGCACATTACCTGGCAATAAATTTAGCCGTGCAGACATCATTCGTTCTCAACGAGAAATTGCAAATCTTGGCTTTTTTGATGCTGAAAAAATTGGCATTCAACCTACACCACATAATGATGGAACAGTAGATATTGACTATACATTGACCGAAAAATCTGCTGATCAATTGGAATTGCAAGCAGGCTTTGGTGGCGGACTAGGTATTACAGGAACATTGGGTGTTTCATTCAATAATTTTGCTTTGAAAAACATAGGTAAACCTAGTGAATGGGATCCATTACCTATGGGAGATGCACAAAAATTATCAATCCGTGGTCAAGCCAACGGTAGATGGTATAATTCTATCACAGCAGGTTTTACCGAACCATGGCTAGGCGGAAAAAAACCGAACGCATTGTCTGTCAATTTATATAGAACTTATTTTGCCGGGGCATTTGGTTCAACAACGACTGGTCATATGACAACAATAGGTGCAGGTGCAACATTGAGTAAACGTTTACGTTGGCCCGATGACAATTTCGTACTTTCTTACGGCTTAAACTATCAATTATACAATATCAAAGATTACCAGTTTTTTGAAGGTTTCTCTAATGGACAGGCTAACAATTTGAGTTTAAAAATCAATTTAGGTCGTTACTCTATCGATCAACCTTTATTTCCACGTAGTGGATCAAATATTTCAATGAGTATGCAGTTTACTGCGCCATATTCATTGATTAGTGGTAAGGATTATTCTTCTGTTCCTACATCAGAAAAATATAAATGGATTGAATACCACAAATACAGATTTACTGCGGAATGGTATCAACGATTGAAAGGGAATTTAATTCTAAAATTATCGACCAAACATGGTTACTTAGGTTACTATAATTCAAACCTTCAATCACCATTTGAACGTTTCCAAGTAGGTGGCGATGGTTTATCAGGCTTTACGATTTATGGACGAGACATCGTATCGCATCGTGGATACGAAATTTACTCTAATACAGCTGGAGCTACCATTTTCAATAAGTATTCAGCTGAGGTTCGTTACCCTTTCTCACTTAATCCGTCATCTACAATTTATGGTCTAGCCTTTTTTGATGCAGCCAATGCATGGGATAATTTTAAAAGTTTTAATCCGTTTCAACTCAGACGATCTGCTGGTTTAGGTATACGTATTTTCTTACCTATGTTTGGTCTATTGGGATTAGATTATGGACTTGGGTTTGACAGACTTACACCGGGTACAAAATTTGGTCAAGCAACCAAAATAACCTTTATGCTAGGCTTCGAGCCAGATTGATGAAAATTATAAAATAACGTTAAACCATTAGTTGAGATTAAATCTTTTTAGTTCATTTGTGTCAAAGTAATAAATTTATAAAATATGAAAAAATTACTCGTCCTATTTACAGTCGTTTTGATTTCTGCACAAGTACATGCACAACGCTATTGTGTAGTAGACTCGAAATACATTCTTGAAAACTTACCAGAATACAAACAAGCCCAAACGAAACTTGACGAATCTTCTGCTACTTGGCAAAAAGAAATAGATGCTAAACTTCAAGATGTAGACAGAATGTACAAGGCCTATCAAGCTGAACAAGTGATGCTAAGTGATGATATGCGCAAAAAACGTGAAGACGAAATCATCAAAAAAGAAAAAGAAGCAAAAGAACTTCAAAAGAAACGTTTCGGATTTGAAGGCGATTTATTTAAGAAGCGCCAAGAATTGGTGAAACCTGTTCAAGACAAAGTATATAATGCTGTACAAAAAATGGCTTCTTCCAAAGCATATGATATAATATATGACAAATCAGCTGACTTAAGCGTTTTCTATGCTGACCCTAAAATCGATAAAAGCGATGATATTTTAAAAGAACTTGGTGTAACGAACCCGACTAAAAAATAAAACATAGTCATACTCAATTCCACACACTTTATTCTATATTTGCACACTTAAAACATAAAACCATACCAAAAAAATGAAAAAACTAATTATTGCCGTAGGAATTATTTTATCAACCTCAACGCTATTTGCACAACAAAAAATAGGATATATCAATTCGGATGAGCTATTAATGTCAATGCCAGAAGCTAAAAAAGCAGATGCTGAAATTAGCGCTTATGCTAAAACATTTCAAGACCAATTGGGCCAAATGCAAAAAGAACTTGAAACTAAATACAAAGCCTATGAAGCTGGTGTAAAAACAATGACAGAAGCAATGAAAGATGTAAAAGAGAAGGAATTGCAAGATTTGCAAAACAGACTTCAATCAACACAACAATCTGCTGAAGAAAAAGTATCAAACAAAAGACAAGAATTATTGAAACCTATTACTGAAAAAGCTGATGTAGCTATACAAGCAGTAGCAAAAGAAAAAGGATACTCTTACATCTTCGATGCAAATGCAGGTGGAATTATCTATGCATTGCCTACAGATAACATTTTGCAAGATGTTAAAAACAAACTTGGCATTAAAGACGCTCCAGCTGGCGGCGGAACTGCACCAAAAGGTAAATAATAGTAAAATTTCTATACAATAAAAAAGCCGTTCTACTTGAACGGCTTTTTTAGTTTTGAAAATGATTTATTACTTAATAAATATGCTTAGTATATTAAATTGAATAGAAAATAAAAACTATTTCTTAGCCACGTGGCTAGAAAGAAATTGGTCTAAGGCAGCTACCATAGATGGCGCACCAGGCAATGGTGCTTTCAAATGTATTTTAAGACCTGCGTCTTCAACAGCTTTTGTTGTAATAGGACCGAAAGCACCGATTAATGTTCCATTCTGTTTAAAATCTGGATCATTTTCAAACAATGACTTTACGCCTCCAGGTGTGAAAAATACAATCATATCAGGTTGTAGACTAAGCTCTTTTTTTACGTCATTGACCACAGTTTTATACAACATAATTTCAGCGTGTTGAAGATTATTTTTGTTTAAACATTCTAAAGTTTCAATGCGGCAAATGTCGTTGACTGGTACTAAATATCTTTCTTTGGATTTATGTTTGGCAATTACCTCTAACATTTTGTTTACAGTTCCGTCCTCCCCATAAAATATTTTGCGTTTTCGGTAAACTATAAATCGTTGTAAGTATAAAGCAATTGTTTCGGCAATACAGAAATATTTCATATCTGGCGAAATCTTTATCCTTAACTCATCACAAATACGAAAAAAATGATCAATAGCATTTCTACTATTAAATATTACGGCTGTATAATCTGTTATTTCTACTTTTTGTTTTCTAAAATCCTTAGCGGGAACGCCCTCTACCAATATAAAAGGTTGAAAATCAAGCGTTACGTTATGCTTTTTCTCTAACTCAAAATAAGGCGATTTTTCAGAGTCGGGACGAGGTTGAGCAATTAACACCCTTTCTATTGGTTTAACTGCCAAGTTCTTGGTCGCGGATTTTGCCTCCTTGTTTTTTATAGCTTTGGCCATGATAAAATCAAGTTTCGATGAGTTTTGAATATAATTTTTACAAACTAGATGGCATTGACAACTTTATATAAAACCGCCAAAGGTACTAATTCGAAGGCGCAAAGGTACAACAAAAAATGTACAAAATCTATTCTGAATAAATTTATCATATTCTTTAAATTTCGGACATATTTGTAAAGCCACAAAACGAGCATTACGACTATCGCAATTATAAGTAATACGGTGCGAAACTGCCCATTGGTCAATAACACTAAAATACTCAAAGGGAATAAAATCATACCTCCAAATTCATTGATAATGGCATTGTTAAAGGAATAATTTTTAGCATCAGTCTGTCGCTGGAATACCCATGCAAAAAACCATACCATTCCATTTTTGAGAAGCAAAGCTCCAGCAATGAGTAAAAAAGATACTAAAAAAGTTGAAAAACCTGCATATTGACTAGAAATTTTACCAAAATGTAGAATGACATTAAAAAGTATAAAACTCAATGAAAAAACATACAAAATATAGAAACCAAGAGATGCTCGACCATCATTTTCGAGTTGTTCTTTATGTTGCTTTTTGGAAGAATTGAACGAAAATATAGAAAATAAATTACTGATATATTTAGGGAAAATGCGAATCAAAAATGAAATGACAAATAATAAACAAATTGCAATTAAAAAAGGCCCCGTTTTGTTTGTGGAATTTCTTGGAATAGATCGAACTGTATTTATGTAGGTTTTATGCTCACTTAAAAGCGGGTGATGATTTAAGTCGGTCAAGTAGCTTTTTTGTTCAAAAATTGAATCAACAATATTATGTGTAGTCGAATTCTGTACATTAAATGATGCTGGCTGGGCTATACATGAGAGCTTTACACAACAAAACAGACACAACAAAACTAATATTGACTTCACTTGACAAAAGTAACCTAGCTTAGGCATTGAAAATGAATATTTCTTCAACATCGATGTTATTAACTATTTGATGTAATTATTTACGCAAGTAATTACATTTGCCTTAGAGCAGAAGAGTTATGTCAGAAGAAATCAATTCACCCCAAACCAACCATGTTGGCGATATGTACCAAAACTGGTTTTTGGACTATGCTAGCTATGTTATACTTGAACGAGCAGTGCCAGCAGGATTAGATGGACTAAAACCAGTGCAAAGAAGAATATTGCATGCACTGAAGGAAATGGATGATGGTCGGTTTAACAAAGTAGCCAATGTAATAGGTCAAACCATGCAATATCACCCTCATGGTGATGCAAGTATTGGTGAAGCCATAATCAACATTGGTCAAAAAGACATCATGTTGGATACGCAAGGAAACTGGGGTGATGTCCGTACTGGCGATAGTGCAGCTGCACCACGTTATATCGAAACTCGTCTTTCAAAATTTGCCCTTGATGTAGCTTTCAATAACAAAATTACAGAATGGCAACTCAGTTATGACGGTCGAAAAAACGAACCTGTCAATTTACCTATGAAGTTTCCATTGCTTTTGGCCCAAGGAGCAGAAGGAATTGCAGTAGGCCTTTCTACAAAAATATTACCGCATAATTTTTGCGAATTAATAGATGCGTCCATTAAATATCTTAAAGGAAAAAAGTTTGAATTATTTCCAGATTTCCAAACAGAAGGAATGGTGGATGTTACCAACTACAACGATGGGAAACGTGGTGGGAAGGTGCGCGTAAGAGCACATATTGAAAAAATTGACAGTAAAACTGTCCATATCAAAGATGTACCTTTTGGGGTGACAGTTCCATCTTTGATTGAAAGTATAGTCAAAGCAAATGACACTGGTAAATTAAAAATTAAAAAAGTAACTGACAACACCGCCGCAATAGTAGAAATCGAAGTTCAATTGGCAACAGGCGTAACTCCCGATCAAACCATTGATGCATTGTATGCATTTACCAATTGTGAGGTGTCGATTTCGCCCAATATCTGTGTAATTGTAGATGACAAACCTCGATTTATTACTGCTACAGAATTACTTAAAATTTCGACCGATCAAACCAAAGATTTATTGCGTCAAGAATTAGAACTCAAACTAAGAGAACTTGAAGACGATTGGCATTATTCATCGCTCGAGAAAATATTTATAGAAAAAAGAATTTACCGCGACATTGAAGAAGAAGAAACATGGGAAGGTGTTATTCAAGCAATAGACAAAGGATTACAACCCTATAAAAAATTGTTTAGAAGAGCAGTAACAACAGAAGACATCACTCGTTTGACCGAAATTAAAATCAAACGTATTTCAAAATTTGATTCATTTAAAGCTGACGAACATATAAGAGGTGTAGAAAAAAGCATAGAAGATACCAAACATCACTTAGCACATTTAACAGAGTATGCCATTGCGTATTACGATAATTTATTAAAAAAATATGGTAAAGGGCGTGAACGCAAAACCGAAATAAAAGTATTTGATACCATACAGGTTTCAGAAATTGCAATTGCCAATACAAAACTTTACATCAATCGCGATGAAGGTTTTATAGGAACTTCATTGAAAAAAGATGAACTCCTATGTGAATGCTCTGATGTAGATTCTATCATTGCATTTACTCGCGAAGGCAAAATGAAAGTGGTGAAAGTAGCAGATAAAATTTTTATAGGAAAAGATATCCTTCATGCTGAAATATTTAAAAAACTAGATGATAGAACAACCTACAACCTAGTCTATATTGACGGCAAAACCGGCATCACCTATGCTAAACGTTTTAATGTAACCGGTATTACCCGCGATAAAGAATATGACTTAACCAAGGGTAGCCCTAAAAGTAAAGTACTATATTTTACATCAAACCCAAATGGCGAAAGTGAAATTATTGGTATATCACTTACAGCTGCTTGCAAGGCAAAAATTAAAACTTTTGAATTTGATTTTGCAGAATTAGCCATAAAAGGTCGAAGTAGTATGGGTAACCAAGTAACGAAATATCCCGTCAAAGGTGTAAAATTTAAGTCGAAAGGAACTTCAACTTTAGGTGGTAAAAAAGTATGGTATGACGATGTAGTTGGTCGATTAAATGTCGATGAAAAAGGTATGTACCTTGGTAGCTTTGGCGAAGAAGACAAAATTATTACAATGTACAACGATGGTACGTATACCTTGTGTACGACTGAATTAACGAATCGATTTGATGCAGACAAAGTGATTTTAATAGAAAAGTTCAAACCACAATCAGTTCTTACAGCTGTTTACTATGATTCCGACAAGCAACAATTTAATGTGAAACGATTTAAGATTGAAACCTTAACGTTGAACACTAAGTTCCAATTTATAAAAGATGGCGAGGGGAATTATCTTGAATGGATTACAAGTGTAGCTTCTCCTGTGATTAAATTGAAAACAGGTAAAAAGAAATTTTTACCAAGCGAACAAATTGTAAATCTCGAAGAGACAGTTGATGTGATGGGTTGGAAGGCCATAGGAAGCAAACTGTGTGAAAAAGATTTATTGGAAATTAGTCTATTAAATGAAGATGGCGAAGAAGATAGTAAACAAGGCGCTTTGTTTGAGTAGACTTTAATATTTCGCTCCACTTACACCAATATTTTCTATTGGGTGCCAAGTCGTTTTAATTTCTTGCAAATCCATAATCAAGTATGGATTTTCATTTTCAGCTTTTGTCCAGTCTTTTTGCCACATAAAACTACGCTTTACATTTAAAGATGAAAGCTCAGCAATTGTCTTTGCTTCTTCCATATTTTCTCTGCAATAAACTATAGCATTTACATCCATGTGCGATGCAAAATGTGTATGCAATTCTTTACTTTTTCCTGTTAAAATATTGACAACACCGCCCGGCAAATCAGATGTAGCTAATACCTCTGCAAAGGTTATACTACACAATGGTTTTGTTTCTGATGCTAAAACCACACATGTATTACCACCTGCAATGACAGGCATGATAACAGAAACCAATCCTAACAATGAAGAATGTTCATCTGCTATTACACTGACAACGCCAGTTGGTTCGGGTACAGAAAAATTGAAATGAGATGTAGCCACTGGGTTTACAGTTCCAAACAATTGCTGATACTTGTCACACCAACCACTGTAATAAACGCATCTATCAATAGCTAATCGAACTTCTTTTTCAGCACTTGCTTTCGTTGAACCTTGTATCATTAATTCTTCTATAAATTGCGCTTTTCTTCCTTCAAGCATTTCTGCTATTCTGTAAAGGATTTGTCCGCGATTAAATGCCGCACGCCCGCTCCAACCTTCAAATGCTTTTCGTGCAGCAACTACAGCGTTGCGAAAATCTTTTCGAGAGGAAAGGCACATGTTTGCAATAACCTCTTTCTTATTATTTTCCAATTTATAAAATCGACCACTTTCAGTTCGAGGGAAAGCTCCACCGATGTATAGTTTGTATGTTTTTAAAATTTCTAATTGCATAGTTTTTATTTTTTACCACAGAGATACCAGAGTTAATATACAGAGTTATCTGAGGATTTATTTTTTATTTAAAGAGGTTTTTGAGAGTTAATTGAGACATAGTTTAAATCTTTATAAAATTTATTAATTAATCTTTTAATTCCATTTTTCAAGAGTGGAACATTAAAATTAATTAATAGTCCAATTTTATTATTATTTAATTTTAAATAAGTTAATAATTGAGCAATATGAACATCATTAAATTCTTCTATAGTTTTTAATTCTACAATTATTTTATCTTCAACTAATAAATCAATTTTATGACCTACATCTAACTTTATTTCTTCATAGATTAACGGTAATGATTTTTGTCTTTCTACTTTTAATCCTAGTTTATTTAATTCATAAAATAAACAAGCTTCATAACTTGATTCTAATAAACCTGGACCAAGTGCAGAATGGACTTTTATAGCACATCCAATTATTAATTCTGTCAGTTCATTTTCTTGCATTTCGTTTGTTATTTTTTACATCAAACTTAACCTCTATTTTCTCTAATTTCTCTCAATATTTCAATACGTTTCCTATGTGTCAGAACTCCGTTCTCTTTGTGGTTAATAAATCTTTGATTTTTCTCATTTAACTCTGAAATATTTTTTGTTTTCTCTGTAATTAGCTTCTGCTTTCTCTGTGGTTAACAAATCTTTGATTTCTCTCATTTAACTCTGAAAAATTTAACTTTGTTTTCTCTGTGATTAACCTCTGCTTTCTTTGTGGTTAACAAATCTTTGATTTCTCTCATTTAACTCTGAAAAATTTAACTTTGTTCTCTCTGTGATTAGCCTCTGCTTTCTCTGTGGTCAATCAAACTAGAATTTCACATATGGCAATAACCCATGTACACCTCCTTCTCTTCCAAATCCACTTTCTTTGTAACCACCAAATGGAGAAGTTGGATCAAATTTATTGTAGGTATTTGCCCAAATTACACCTGCTCTCAATTTAGTCGTTAAGTTGAAAATTTTACTGCCTTTATCCGTCCACACACCAGCACTTAAACCATATGGAATATTATTTGCTTTTTCTATGACTTCTTCTATAGTTCTAAAAGTTTGAATCGTTAAAACAGGACCGAAAATTTCTTCTTTCACAATTCGATGGCTTTGTGAAGTCCCTATAAATAACGTTGGTTTGCAGAAAAATCCATTCAATGGAATTGCACATTCCGGTTGAAATATTTCAGCGCCTTCTTTTTGTCCAAGTTTGATGTAATGGTTTATTTTATCTAATTGTTCTTTACTATTGATAGCACCTATGTCTGTATTTTTATCCATAGGATCGCCCACTATCAAAGTCTTCATTCTATCTTTCAATTTCTTGATGACTTTTTCAGCTACATTTTCTTGAATAAATAATCTTGAACCTGCACAACATACATGACCTTGATTAAAGAAAATGCCATTTACAATTCCTTCTATAGCTTGATCAATTGGCGCATCATCAAAAATAATATTGGCCGCTTTTCCTCCTAATTCTAAAGTTACTTTTTTAGTGGTTCCTGCAACTGCCTTTTGAATATATTTTCCAACAGGCGTACTTCCTGTAAAGGCAATTTTATTGACTTGTGGATGATTTACCAAAGCAGCACCACAATCTCCAAATCCTGTTACTATATTTACAACACCATCAGGCAAACCACTTTCTTGAATAATTTCTGCTAATTTCAAAGCTGTTAATGGTGTGCTTTCAGCAGGTTTTAAAACAACAGTGTTTCCTGTTGCCAATGCTGGTGCTAATTTCCAAGCAGCCATCAACAAGGGGAAATTCCAAGGAATAATTTGACCCGCTACACCAATTGGTTTTGGATTTCTATTTGGAAAAGCATATTCTAATTTATCAGCCCAACCTGCATAATAGAAAAAATGATTAGCAGCTAAAGGCACATCAATATCTCTACTTTCACGAATCGATTTTCCACCATTCATAGTTTCAATGACAGCAAATTCTCTTGCTCGTTCTTGAATCATTCGTGCAATTCTATAAATATATTTTGCTCGTTCTTTTGGATCTGTTTTGCTCCATGATTCAAATGCTTTATTGGCTGCTTTTACTGCTACATCAATATCTTTTTCATTTCCTTTTGCAACCGTTGCAATTTTTTTTCCTGTGGCAGGATTAATGGTATCGTAGTATTCCTTGCTTAATGGCTTTACAAATTTTCCATTAATGAATAAATCATATTTCGATTTTAATTGAATATGATCTGATGATTCTGGAGCTGGAGCCATTGATGAAAATATCCCCACAGTTTTTTTAGCCACTGATGACTCAGATGACACAGATGCGATACGTTTAGCCACTGATGACTTAGATGGCACAGATGCTATACGTTTAGCCACAGATGGTGGAGATTTCACAGATGTTTGACGCTTTTCTTTAGTTACTTGTTTTATTTTTGAAATTGATTTACTCATAAATATTTTTATAAAATGACTCTTTTAAATGTTAATTTATCTTCTCCAAAGTTGATGATTAAACCAATAGGATTTTTTGATGCTGCTAAATAATTTATTGTTTGTTTAAAATGACTATCTATTACATCTTTTGTTGCTTTAATTTCTAAAATTATTTTATCAAAAACTACAAAGTCTGCTCTATAACTATGTTGTAATACAATATCTTTATAATTAATTTGATAGCATTGTTCTCTGCTAAATGTAATGTTTTGTAATTGAAATTCGTGTTCTAATGCATCTTTATATACCACTTCTGCAAAGCCTCTGCCCAACTGATTATGTACCTCCATACAAGCACCAATAATTTTAAAAGTTTCTTGTTGCAAAGGAAATTTGATAGTAGAATATCCTACATATGATTCTTCAACAACATTCATATTTTCAAAACTATTCATCAATTTCTTTTTACTAAATTAAATTAATCGGCTGTTCATCTGTGCTATCTGAGTCATCTTTGGCTAGTCTTTACTTATATAATCTCCACTATAATAAACCCCCATTTTCTCTTTCCCCAATTGCAACAAAATATCATTGGCTAGGCTACTAGCTCCAAATCGAAACCACTCATTCGTCATCCATTTTTCACCTAAAGTTTCATATAGCATGACTAAATATTGTAATGCTGATTTTGATGTCGAAATTCCCCCAGCTGGTTTCATGCCTATCATGATACCAGTTTCATCATAATAATCTTTAATGGCTTGCAACATTACTAATGTCACTGGCATAGTCGCAGCTGGTTGTATTTTACCTGTAGATGTTTTAATGAAATCAGCACCAGCAAAAATAGCAATATCACTTGCTTTTCGCACATTATCTAATGTCGACAATTCGCCAGTTTCTAAAATGACTTTTAATCGAGCTACACCACATGCTTCTTTAATAGCAGCGATTTCATCATACACAAAATTATAATTTCCTGATAAAAATTCTCCCCTACTGATAACCATGTCAACTTCATCTGCACCACTATTGACTGCAATTTTTACATCTTCTAATTTTATTTTTCTCGATGAATTTCCACTAGGAAAAGCTGTGGCAACTGATGCTACTTTTACGTTTGAATTTTCTAAAGCTTTTTTGGCTGTTTTCACATGATTAGGATATACGCATACTGCCGCTACCGTTGGCAAGCCTTCAATATCGTCTGCTAAGTGCATCGCTTTGTAGCACATTTGTTTGACTTTTCCTGCGGTGTCTTTTCCTTCTAATGTAGTTAAATCAATCATGTTTAAGGCTAATAACATGCCTTGAATTTTACTTTCTTTTTTAATACTTCGGGTATTGAACCTTGCCACTCGTTCTTCTACACCTACTTGATCTATAGTCACGTTTGAAAACTTCATATCTCAAAAGTACACGATTTGTCACTTAGTTACAAAGCAAAAACTATTTTTAAGTGTTATTTTAATATATCCAAAATTTGAAACATACTAAGTTTTACTTCTTTGGGTTTGCATGTATAATCATTGATGATAAATGCAAAACATGCTTCAGTACTATCTTTCATTTTTATATACCCAGCATAAGAACGTGTTCCGCCAATATAGCCACTCTTCATTCTCAATCCATTGATGGAGGGTAGACTTTCAAAAAAGGTAGGATAATAGGATTCTTTACTGTAATGGTGTAAAAGCTGGGCCATAATACTGGTCGTAATTCTATTTTCTGGGGCTAGACCGCTTGCATCCAATAACTTAACGCTATTCATATTGATGTTTAGCGATTTAGCATATGAAATCATAGCGTTAAGACCTGCTAACCAATTCCCTTTCACAAGCGTGCGTGGAAATAAATAAGGCGTATCTTGTTTACTTTTCAATGACATTGTTTTACAAAATGCTTCTGCATAGAGATTTAAACTTTTTTGGTTGCACCAATAAACAAGTTGTTTTAAAGTTGGCGAAAAATGGCTCACAACAGATATTTGTTTAGCTTCAATTTGTTTTGACGAAGGCTCTAATTTGAATTCTTTTTGAAGGTATTCAGTCAATTCTTTTTGAAAATCTTGATCAGGATATAGTCTTGCTAATTGCATGTTGTTTACTTTTTCAGTATTTGACAATACACCCCTAATTACATATTTACAAGTTTTATCTTTTTCAACGAATGCATACGCTTCTTCTGTTGTAGCACCCTCTTTGTGTTTCAATT
>JBILCF010000085.1:0-11438 GCA_044353325.1 Chitinophagaceae bacterium
GTCCTGCCTCCAAACAGGACGAGCCGTATGAAAAAATTTATGTGGATAATACGACTGCTAAACAAAACTATGATTAACTTTAAAACTCAATTTCGAAGTGGTACTAAAATAAGGGAAGCCTACATTACGGCAATCAAAGAATTTGAATCTTAATAATGACACAATCATATGATAACATCAAACACGGCTTGTTAATTTACCCGTAATATTAACGCAATATGCGGTCTCTACATTTGCATCCATATTCAACATATAAAGTAAAAATTGATAATTATATACAATTTAAAAAAATAAATCAAATAAACAATGAAACACAAAACAACAAAAATTCCGCCTTTGCAAAATGAAGGTCGATCGAGAAAATTATCCATTTTCAAACCACTAAGTATGCTTTTATTAATTTTACTCTTTGGGGTGAATAATATATTGGGGCAGACATATACTCAAATTACTACATTGGGAGCTTTAGTTGACGGAGACTATTTGGTAGTTGGTGACGCTGCAAATGATGGTATGATGATAAACACAGCAAGTGCTACACCTTTCATTAATTTTAGTGCAGTTACAAATCCTGGGTCATCTATTTCATCAGGATATACTTCTTCAAATGTTTTTCAAATTACAGTTGTATCTGGTCAAATAACTATTTATAATTCTTCAGTAGGTTATGTTTCTTGGGGACGGACTGGGAATATTGGAAATACTGCTACATTTTTTAATGGCACTGTAGCAAATACTGAACAATGGACACCTACAGTTTCTGGTGGTTTATGGACTTTAAGTAATGTGGCAACTCCTGGGAGAAGTTTACAATGGAATAGTGCATCTCCTCGTTTTGCTTGTTACACAAGTGCCCAAGTTAGGCTTAAATTATATAAAAGTGCCTCTTCTGCTACTATTACTGGTGCAGCTACTGCTACGGTATTTACTACTACTTATGGTACTCCTTCTACTGTACAAACTTTTTCTGTTTCTGGTTCTGGTTTAACAGCTGATATTACTGCAACAGCTCCAACAGGGTTTGAGGTTTCAAACGGAGGTTCATATGGCGCAACTACAACTTTTGCTCAGTCAGGTGGAACTGCTTCTGGAACTTTAAGTGTACGTTTAAAAGCAAACGCTGCGGTAACAGGTACTTACAACAGTCAAAATATTGTTCTTTCTTCTACTGGTGCTACCAATGTAAATGTAACTACAGCTGCATCTGGTAACTCTGTTACGGCTGCTGCATTGACAATTACTGGTGTCAGTTCTACAAATAAAATTTATAATGCATCTGCTATAGGATCTTTAACAGGAACTGCTGCATATGTTGGACTTCAAAATAGTGAGTCTTTTTCAGTAACAGGAACTCCAGTAGCTACTTTTGCCCAATCTGCTATTGGCACTGGAATAGGAGTTACAGTAACAGGGTATACAGCACCTTCTACCAACTATTCTGTTTCTCAACCTTCAGTTTCTAATGCTGATATCACAGCAAAGCCTTTAACAATATCAGGTTTAACAGCAAATAATAAAGTATTTGATAATACGACAACTGCAACCTTGTCAGGTACTGCTGCTTTAGTCGGTGTTGAAACTGCTGATATCTCTAATGTAACGCTTGGTGGTGCTTATGTTGCTGACTTTGCAAGTGCGGCTGTCGGAACAGGTATTGCAGTTACTGTAACAGGCTATACATTAAGTGGTTCTGCTTCGGGTAATTATTCATTAACACAACCAACAGGTTTAACAGCAGACATTACAGCATCTGCAGTACCTACTATTAGTGGTACAGCTACAGCTGCAGCTTTTACTACAACCTATGGTTCTGCGTCAACTGCTCAAACTTTTCCAGTTTCAGGTGTAGATTTAACTGATGATATAACCGCGACAGCACCTACAGGATTTGAGGTGTCTAATGGAGGAGCCTATGGTCCAACGACCACATTT
The DNA here is from genome assembly GCA_044353325.1 of Chitinophagaceae bacterium. Lineage (GTDB taxonomy): Bacteria > Bacteroidota > Bacteroidia > Chitinophagales > Chitinophagaceae > OLB11. The sequence continues at coordinate 1,933 of JBILCF010000085.1, forward strand.
ACGCAAGCTGGTGGGATAGCAAGTGGTACTTTAAGTATTCGCTTGAGAGCAAATGCAGCTGTTACGGGTACTTATAATTCTATAAATGTTGTATTGTCAAGTACAGGTGCAGTAGATAAAAATATTACCACTTCTGCAATTGGAAATAGTGTATCTGCTGCTGGGTTAACAGTAAATGGAATCACTGCAAGTAACAAAGTATATGATGGTAATACATCAGCTACACTCAATACTGGTTCTGCTGCATATGTGGGATTAGTCAATTCAGAATCATTTTCTGTATCAGGAACTATCACAGGAACATTTGCAAACAAAAATGTCGGAAATGGTAAAACTGTTACAATAGTAGGGGTAGATGCTCCATCAACAAACTACACAGTCACTCAGCCAACAACTACAGCTAATATTACGCTAGCACCATTGACTATCTCTTCTCCAGCTGTTACCACGAAGGCTTTTGATGGCAATACCAATGCAACTATTACAGGTACGTTATCTGGTATCATATCACCTGATGTAGTTACATTATTAGGTACAGGTACATTCGCTTCTTCTGCAGTAGGAACTGGGATAAGTGTTACATCAACATCAACCTTGTCTGGTGCAGGTGCATCAAATTATGAAATCAATCCACAACCAAGCGGATTGACTGGAACAATAACAGCTGCGCCTGTATTGTATAATTTTGGAACTGGATCTGGAACAAGTTCGCCAACAAGTGGAACACCAGTTGCAAATTTAACTTTTGGAAATGTAACAACTGGAAATTCTGTAAATCCTTCAGCAGCAATTATTAGCGCAACTAGTTCATCTACTGGTTATACAGGTGTAAGTGGTAATTCAAATTACGCCATTGTTACTCAACGTGGAGCTGCATTTAGTACAAGCACAGCCGCATATTATGAAGTTACTATAACTCCAGCTACAGGTTATAGTGTTAATTTAAATTCACTTTCATTTGGATATCGCGCAACAGCATCAGGTGCTAATAATATTGAAATTTATACTTCAGCAGATAATTATGGTAGTTCAATCTCAACTTATACAGTTAGTAATAATAGTGCTTGGACATTAAGCGCACCATCATTTACAACGGTAACAAGTGCTAGTGCATTAACAATTAGAATATTTGGTTATAATCCAATAGGGACTACGCTAACTTCATCATCATCAGCAAATTTTAGAATAGATGACTTGTCAATTAACGCTGATGGAACATTAATACCCCCTCCAACAGCTTCAGTATTAACTGGTACAGGATCATTCTGCGCGGGTTCTTTTACTAATTTATCAGTTGCTGTAACTGGCGGAGCAAGTCCATATACAGTAGTAGTCAGTGATGGTGGTTCAAATACTTTTACTGCTACAAGTGTATCCCCTGTAAGTATACCAGTAAATGCTGTAGGTACTTATACAATAACATCCGTAACTGATGCAAATAGTGGTGTAGGAGCAGGTAATAGTGGAAGTGCAGCAGTTACAGTGAATCCATCTTCATTACCTACTTCGGTAGGTTCATACACGAATACATTCAGTCATGCTGATGGCCTTTCAAATTTGTATATAGATCCATCTTGTAATATCATTGCCAATGTGTCTGATGCACCTTCTGCTAATGTATTAGGTAGCACAAGCGTAGCGGTTACAATTTCAGCTACATTGCCTACGGATAATACATTACAACAATTTATACCAAGATACTATACAATAACTCCTACTAGTTCTGGATCATCTACTGTAACATTTTACTTTAGTCAAAGTGACTTTACAACATACAATAGTTTAAAAGGAGGCTATTATAAATCAGCCCCCGTTGCTGGTGATAATGCGGATTTAAATATTGGCAATTTATTTTTAGCGCAGATTGTAGGTGGAATTAACGGCACAATTACAGAAATAACGCCAAGTTTAAATTGGAATTCTGCAAATTCAGTTTGGGAGTGTTCAGCTACAATTAGTAATCTTGGTGGTGAATATTATTTGTTTACAAAGCCTTCATGTAACTTAATGGTAAATTACTCAAGCATGGCCTCATCGAATGTAACTCTTAATAGTGCATCAATAACTTGGGATCCTGTAATTGGTTCATATAATGGATCATATAAAATTCGAGTTAAGCCAGTTTCAGGTAGTGTTTGGAATGGAGCAACAATATCGTCAACTAGTTATAATTCGATTAATTTATCACCTTATACTCTTTATGAATACCAAGTAAGGGTAGTTTGTTCAGGTTCAGAACAAGGCGCTTACAGTGCATCCAAGTTTTTTACTACTTTGGGAGCTCCATGTTCTGTGGTTACTGGTTTAACAAATGGTACTATTGGTACAAATAATGCCAGTGTTTCTTGGATAGGAAATGGTGCTACATCATATAACGTAAGAATAGTTGCTAATGGGAATCCATGGGGCGGTCATAACTCAACCGCAAATACAACTTTTGCGTTCACTAATTTACAGCCAGGAACAAATTATCAATATCAAGTTCGTGCTGTTTGTAACGGTGTATTTGCAGTTTGGAGTAGTCCGCAGTCTTTTACAACAAATTCAGCTCCTTCTTGCCCTCAAGTAACTGGTTTAACAAATGGTACAATAGGTATAAATTCAGCTGGAGTTTCATGGTCTAGTAATGGTGCTGATATGTACAATGTAAGAATACGAGTAACTGGAAATTCTTGGGGTGGTCATAATTCAACCAGTAGTACAGTCTATAATTTTTCGAATTTACTGTCAAGTACAGATTATGAGTACCAAATTCGTCCAATTTGTTCTGGATTTTTTGGTCAATGGAGTAATACACAGACTTTTACTACAAATGCAGCGCCTTCATGCCCTCAAGTAACTGGTTTAACAAATGGCACAATAGGTATAAATTCAGCTGGAGTTTCATGGTCTAGCAATGGAGCAAATATGTATAATGTAAGAATAAGGGTAAGTGGTAACTCTTGGGGTGGTCATAACTCAACCACCGGAACGGTATATAATTTTACTAGTTTATTGCCAAGTACAGATTATGAGTACCAAATTCGTCCTATTTGTTCTGGTTTTTTCGGTCAATGGAGTAATACACAGTCTTTTACTACAAATGCATCACCATCCTGCCCATTAGTTACAGGCTTAGCGAATGGATTAATTAATCCTACAAATGCAACTATTAATTGGACACCAAATGGTGCAACAAGTTACAATGTCAGAATACGTTTGGATGGTAATTCATGGGGTGGCCATAACTCAACAACTGGTAGTACATATACTTTCAATTATTTAACTGCAGGAAATGACTATCAATATCAAGTCCGTCCAATTTGTTCAGGGTTTTTTGGCGAATGGAGTGCAATAGGAACATTGTCAACTGGTGTTGCTATGAAATCTATTCAAGAAGATAATTTAATAAATAGTATTCTGGTATATCCAAACCCAACACATTCCAACATTTCAGTAACTTTTACTGCAACATCTACGCAACAAACAACGCTTAAAGTGTTGGATATGACTGGTAGAATAGTTAAAATGATTCAAGCTACTACACAAGAAGGAACAAACATATTAGATGTTAATTTAAATGAATTAGCAGCAGGTATGTATACGTTACATTTGTTTGAAAACAACAAACTGACACATATCAGTAAGATTCAAAAACAAGATTAAAGCTTAAAATTGAAAGAGGCTGTTCATAAAGAGCAGCCTCTTTTTTTCTTTGCGATAATTGCTAAATTGTAATGATCAATTTGATAGTCAGTCTATTAGAAAAAATTGTTGTTGTAACAATTTTTTGAAACTAGGGCACATTGGTACGCTATTTGTTGTAAATTTATAGCATTCATATTTATTGAACTTTGGTATAAGAAATTATAACGTTTTTAGTATCAAACTAAATGGAGTGCAATCTAATTCTCATACGTACAATGGAATGGTGGTAGCCAAGTCATTATAGGATAACATTTTTTTATGTACGCTAAAGTGTTGGGTAAATGAGAGATAAGTAGTTCTTTATCAACTGGTTATATATTAGGGCGGAGCTATTTTGAATAGAATTGAGTGAAAATCACAGGGTGCCTACTCGTCAAACCATTTCAAAACTCCAAAAAAATGCATATTTTTACACCAAATCTATGAACATCCAAATCAAAAAAATCATAACGACCTTGAAGAGACTGCAACCTATGCATTACCTCGGTCACAATCTTGTGTCCAGTTGGGTTATTTTGGCGATAGATTTTAGCTTAGTAGCTGTTTCTTTGTTTATCTCACATTCGCTTTTTGGTGCTCATTCACAAAACCTTTATGGATTTACCGCAGTAGAGTTTTACAAAACCTTAATCCCAATCATTTTGGTAAGTGTAGTAGGGCACTACATTTTCAAACCTCATCGTGGGGTAATTCGTCATACGAGTTTGCACGATATCAAGCTTGTATTTTTCGCACGGAGTGCTTCGTTTGCATTGAACATCTTGTTTATCTTTGTATTGTCTGGCTACTTGAATCTAGATTCCTATGCCTTGCCGTTTTCGGTTGCATTCGTCAATTATCTCATCAGTTTGTATTTATTGATTCAGTTTCGTTTGGCTATTAAGTATACCTTCAATTTGGGTAAAAAAGCTTTAAAAAAGCCTCGTATCATAATTTATGGTGCTGGTCAAGCTGGTCAAATTGTGTATGATACCCTAGCTTCCAGCTATGATATTTTGGCGTTCATCGATGATAACCCTAGCATGAAAAATAAAATGAATCGGGGTATTAATATTTTGCATGTTGAAGATCAAATTGTAGACTTTATAGCCAAAAAAGGCATCACTGAAATTGTGATTTCGGTTCAAAATTGTACTCCTTTGGAGCGTAGGATGATTGTAAGTCGCTGCTCCGATTGGAATTTGAATGTAAAATCCATACCACCTATTGATAAATGGATTAATGGCGAGCTGACCTCATCGCAAATCAAACAAGTCAAAATCGAAGATTTATTGGGTCGAGATGTGATTCAATTGGATAAGGAGAATTTGCGTATCGCCATGCAAGGACGTACGGTACTCGTTACGGGTGCAGCAGGTAGTATAGGTTCCGAGCTTGCTCGTCAAATACTGTATTACAAGCCAAGCCGTGTGTTGCTCGTCGATCATGCCGAGACCCCACTCTATCATCTTGAGTTAGAATTGCCTTTGCTAAGCTCTAATGCCTATGTCCCTATCGAATACATCCTCGGTGATGTCACAGACAAAGCCTTTATGGAAAATATTTTTATATCGAATCAAATCGATATAGTCTATCATGCCGCGGCCTACAAGCATGTACCATCGATGGAGAAAAATCCAATCCAAGCCATTCAAATCAACGTGTTAGGAACCAAAATCATTGCGGATTTGGCGTCTAAATACAACGTACGTAAAATGGTATTTGTCTCCACAGACAAAGCCGTCAATCCGACCAACGTGATGGGAGCGTCCAAACGCGCTGCAGAAATGTATGTACAAAGCAAAAACGCGGTCAGCAAAACCAAGTATATCACCACCCGATTTGGCAATGTTTTGGGCTCTAATGGCTCGGTAATTCCTTTATTTAAAAAACAAATCGAAGCCGGTGGCCCCTTGACGGTTACTCATCCAGAAATCACACGTTATTTTATGACCATTCCTGAAGCTTGTCAACTGGTTTTGGAAGCGTCAACCATAGGCGATGGCGGTGAAATTTTTGTATTTGATATGGGCGAGTCCGTCAAAATCAAAGATCTTGCTGAAAAAATGATTCGCTTGTCGGGTTTAGTTCCTGGTAAAGATATACAAATCAAATACTCGGGTTTGAGACCAGGTGAGAAATTGTATGAGGAATTGCTGAATACATCGGAGTCTGTATTGCCTACACACCATCAAAAAATCATGATCGGAAAAGTGCATACGCCCGGCTATCGGGACGTCAACTTCATGCTAACGAATCTACAAGAAATTATCGACATAGCTGCTGGCGAAAATGCCTTAGTAAGCTGTCTCAAACAACTCGTTCCCGAATACAAAAGCCAAAACTCAAGATTTGAGAGTTTGGATTTTAGTTAGGAATGAGGGATTCATCACTGCAAGGCACCGTGCCAGTGCCAATGATATTGGTAATGCAGTCTCCTTTTTACTTCGCGTCACTGCAAGGCACGAAGCAGTCTCGTCGTTTCATAAGGTGAAAATGCAGACTGCTTTCCACCGCTGGCGGACAGGCGCGGAGCCTCGCAGTGACGGTAAAATGGTGGAAGCAGTCTCTAAGCATCACGTCACTGCGAGGCACGAAGCAGTCTCTATCCATCTCGTCACTGCGAGGCACGAAGCAGTCTCGTCGTTTCATAAGGTAAAAATGCAGACTGCTTTCCACCGTTGGCGGACAGGCGCGGAGCCTCGCAGTGACGGTAAAAGGGCGGAAGCGTTTCATAAGGTGAATTCCTATCTCTCCACAGCAGCCACAGTTCGCCATTTAATCAGTTCATTTCACAGCGCGCGCCTTTTAAACTAATTGAATACTTCAGTTACTTAGATTTTATTAAATCTCAATAACACATTATTTTTACTTTAAATAACCTACATTATGTCATACGGAAAAGGGGGATGTGTCTACATCGTCACAAACAAAACCCATACAGTACTATACACAGGCGTCACCTCGGATTTATACTCTAGAATGGTGCAGCATAAAGAAAAAAAGTTTCCAAATAGTTTCACTTCAAAATACAACTGTGATAAGTTAGTTTACTATGCACCTTTACATTCGATTGAAGAAGCCATAGCAGAAGAAAAAAGAATTAAAGGTGGCAATAGGCAACAAAAAATTAGTTTAATAGAATCACAAAATCCAGAATGGAATGATCTATGGGAGATAGTCCATAAGTGGTAAAAAAAACTATTTTTTCACTGAACTTAATTCAGTTTTTAAATAACCCAACAGTACAGAATGTTTTTGCTCTAGACATAAAATGGCGTTACTGAAATGTTCAGCATAGGCGGTTCCTCGGTATGACGTAACACATAGATTATCCCACGTCTTGCTAACTCCGCCTGGGCGAATCACTGCGAGGCACGCGTGTCCGCCCACAGTGGTGGAAAGTAGTATTTCAGCAGTTCGCTATTCCTAAGTATCACGTCACTGCGAGGCACGAAGCAGTCTCAGCGTTTCATGAGGTAAAAATGCAGACTGCTTTCCACCGCTGGCGCATAGGTGCAGAGCCTCGCAGTGACGGTAAAAGGGTGGAAGCAGTCTCTAAGCGTTTCATGAGGTAAAAATGCAGACTGCTTTCCACCGCTGGCGGACAGGCGCGGAGCCTCGCAGTGACGGTAAAAGGGTAGAAGCAGTCTCAGCGTTTCATGAGTTAAAAATACAGACTGCTTTCCACCGCTGGCGGACAGGCGCGGAGCCTCGCAGTGACGGTAAAAGGGTAGAAGCAGTCTCGTCGTTTCATGAGGTGAAAATGAAGACTGCTTTCCACCGCTGGCGGACAGGCGCGGAGCCTCGCAGTGACGGTACAATGGTAGAAGCAGTCTCAGCGTTTCATAATGTGAATTTCTTGAGTCCTCTTAGAACTACTCACATCAGGTATAGATTTTAAGCGTGTAGGCATACCTTTGCCATGAGACTTTCGGCTGCAGGGAGAGGGAACGAGGGTGAAATCATCTCCACATCCCTAACCACAAAGCATCACAATACCACAATAATAACATCGGTGAACATCGCTTCTATGTATAATTTTCCTATATTTGCGCATCAAATCATTCGAATGTCTAAATCCCCAAATGTTACTCTGATGTTCGCGGCGGGCTTGCTTTGGCTTGCCCTCATGAATTCGTGTGCGAAGCAACAAGATTTTGTTTATTTTCAACGACAAGCCAACGATTCTAGCATGCCCAAATTGGCGAAGCCTATTCCGCCAGTCTTACATCCTGGAGATATTGTCTCGATTACGGTTACGGCCATAGATCCCGATGTGGTAAAACCCTTCAATATGGGAGGAGGCATTTCGTCAGGCAATACTGCAAGTCCTGCGGCCGGAGCTTATGGGTATTTAATCAACGACAAAGGTCAGGTGGAATTTCCAGTTTTAGGCAGTGTGAATTTAGATGGTTTGACCCGTATCCAAGCAGTGGCTTTGCTTCGCGATAAAATAAAAGCTTATGTCAATAATCCTATTGTGGATTTGAAAATCTTGAACCATAAAATTTCGGTTTTAGGTGAGGTGAAATTACCAGGTGTATATCCAATTACAAATGAACAAATGACTTTGACAGAAGCTATAGCCATGTCAGGTGATTTGTTGATATCTGGGGTACGTAAAAATGTGTTGGTGATCCGAGAGGTGAATGGCGTGAAAACCGAAACGCGCGTTGATTTGACATCAAGTACCCTATTTGAATCGCCTGTTTATTATTTGCAAAATAATGATATCATTTACATCCAACCTACAAAAGCGCGTATCGCTTCTGCAGGTCAAACATTACAGTATACTTCTCTTGCTATAGGCTCATTGAGTCTTATCATTAATTTACTCAATATACTTACTCGATAATCGTACACATGGAATTCGAACAAGAACACTATCAGCAATTGGAAGGGCCTGAAGAATCTGGCGTAGATATCAAAGCTATTATAGGCCAATTTTTGCACCATTGGTACTGGTTTGTATTGGCTATTCTGTTGTCGCTTGGTGGTGCCTACATGTATTTACGTTATCAAAAGCCGATTTACAACATCAAATCCACTGTCCTCATCAAAGATGAAAAGAAAGGCGCTGGTGTGTCGGAACTGTCGGCTTTCCAAGACTTAGGTTTGATGAAAGGGGGTAGCAGTATCGACAATGAAATCGAAATTTATAAATCCCGCTCCTTGATGATGCGGGTGATCAAAGCCTTGAATTTGCAGGTCAGTTACCTCACCAAAGGCAAGGTTGTGACCTCCGATTTGTACGAAAAATCCCCTTTGCGTGTCACACTCATGGGTAGTCCGGACATCGTGTATCGCATGAATGCGCAATGTATCTTGACCATAGTATCACCAACGGAGTTCAGCATTAAAGGCGAAGCATCCAACAAAAGACATGCTTTTGGTAGTTTAGTAGATTGTAATTTAGGTAAAATCAAAGTCGATGCTACGGCCATGTTAGACAAGGCCTCCATCAATCAAGAGGTGATTTTAAATGTCAGTTCGATGGACCGTAAAATAGATCAATTTTTGGGTGCATTAACCGTTAAGCCTATCAACAAAACATCCAATGTCATAGAATTATCTATGTCCGATGAAAATATCCAACGTGGTCGCGATGTTTTGAACAACTTACTCATCCAACACAATGACGATGCAATCGAAGATAAAAATCAAATTTCGAAAAATACCGCAGACTTCATCAACGAACGATTAAACTACATCACCTCCGAATTGAGCGATGTAGAAAATGACGTGCAAAGTTTTAAGCAAAACAATAACTTGGTAGATGTACAAACGAATGCAGAAGCGTTTTTAGAATCTGACAAACAAACCGAGGAACGCTTGAT
>JBILCF010000086.1:0-11411 GCA_044353325.1 Chitinophagaceae bacterium
GTTGACAAGATAAAATTATTTTTAAAAAATACAAATTATTTCTGCCTCATTAACAAATGGGCCCATCAAAAGCTAACCTTATTTTTAGAAAAAAAATTATAAACCTACTTTTTCTTCTATTAAATAAAAATTGCGATCGTGTGAGTTGCGTGAAATTAATTCGCCAATAAAACCTGCTAAGAAAAGCTGTGTGCCTATAACCAATGAAATAATTCCGACATAAAACAATGGTCTGTCCGTCATGTTATACTGTTGGAAAGCAAATTTAGCAATGCCTAAGTAAATCCAAATCGCAGCGCCAATCAAAAATACAATGGTACCCCAAAGTCCGAAAATATGCATTGGTTTTTTGCCATATTTGCCTACAAATAATATGGAAGCTAAGTCCAAAAATCCATTGATAAAGCGTTCCCAACCAAATTTACTCACACCATATTTGCGCGCTTGATGCGCTACCGGTTTTTCACCAATTTTGCGAAAGCCAGCCCACTTTGCCAATACAGGGATATAACGATGCATTTCGCCATAGACTTCAATGCATTTGATCACTTTCTTACGATAAATTTTTAAACCGCAATTCATATCGTGGAGTTTAACGCCACTCATTTTGCCGGTAACAGAATTATACAGTTTTGACGGCAGATTTTTGGTCAAAGCGTTATCAAATCGTTTCTTTTTCCATCCGCTGATAATATCATAATTCCCTTCTTTGATCATGTTGTACAATTCGGGTATTTCGTCGGGAGAGTCTTGTAAGTCTGCATCCATCGTAATCACATAATCACCTAAAGCAGCTTTGAAGCCTTCATTTAATGCCGCTGATTTGCCATAGTTTCGTTGAAATTTAATCCCTTTGATGTTAGGGTTTTTGGCACGTAATGCGCAAACTTGATTCCAGCTTTCATCCGTACTACCGTCGTCTATCATAATGACTTCATAAGTGTACTGATTGGTTTCCATTACACGCTCTATCCAACTGACCAACTCTGGTAAGGATTCTTCTTCATTTAAGAATGGTATGATAACGGATAAGTCCAAAATGATTATTTTTTTGTAAAAGTATGAAAAATGTATGAGGTAAAAAATGATGACAATAATCCACTAATAGCGAATGAAAAAATGGTCTTCATGACAATAAGTGTAAGTTCGCTAAACTGAGCAGTTTCTTTGGCAAGTAGATAATAGAGTATGCCGTTCCCAATGACGACAATGACGATAATCATTGCTACTGTTTTAGCGCAGTGGGTAAATCCTTCAATGTATCGAATACCTGTATAATGTTTGTAAAGCAAATAGCATGAAATGAAAATGCCTAAAAAGACAATTAGAAATTGTAACAACACTACTGGTGAATTCGATGGAATCCCCATTTTTTGTAATAAAAAAGTGAAGAGTAAAACAGACAATCCAGTTATCAATCCTACGCGAGTCGAGATAGTTTTATTCATTGATGTGTACTTGCTTGTTGTTTAGTATGCCCAACACCTTTCCTTGTAAGGTTTGATTCCACAGTGGTGAATTTGCTGATAAGCTTTTATTGCTTGCTGCATTGTATTCCCATGTAGCAGAAGGATTAAACAAGGTTAAACATGCTATTTCGCCTTCGGCTAATTTGGGTTGACTTTGGTTGACGATTCGGCGTGGATGGTCTGTCAACATGGATATCCATCTTTCCATACTAATTTTATCGCTCGCTTGTAACAGCATCGGGAGCATGGTTTGTAATGTAATCATGCCGTTTTTAGCATATTCAAATTCTACTGTTTTGGCATCCCAATCTTGAGGGAAATGATGGCTTGCTATACAGTCAATCGTACCATCTTCAACCCCTTTAAGTAATGCTTTTCGATCTTCTTCTGTTCGAAGCGGTGGGTTGACTTTATACATACTGTTGTACGTAGATAAACTTTGATCGGTGTATAATAAATGATAAGGTGTAACAGAACACGAAATATTCAAGCCTTGCTTTTTGGCTTGACGAATCATGTCAACCGATTTTTTAGTACTGATTCCGGTGACATGCAAATGTGAATCTGTATATTGAAGCAATTCAATATCTCTGTTTAAATGAATGGTTTCTGCGATGGCTGGTTTGCCTTGTATCCCAAGTTGGGTAGACACTGGTCCTTCATGCATTAATCCTACTTTTGATATCGAAGTGTCTTCAGGTATTTCTATGATAACGCCGTTAAACGTTTTGACATATTGCATGGCTTTCATCAATAAACCACTATGTTGCACTGGCTTTTTGCCATCACTAAATGCAACTGCGCCAGACAAGGTCATATCGTACATTTCAGACAAATCTTTGCCTTCCAAATTTTTCGATATTGCACCGATAGGATGTAAGTTGACGATGCTACTTTTGTTGCGTATATATTCTACTTGAGCCTTGCTAGCTGTAACAGGGTTGGTATTTGGCACTAAACAAACATCTGTGTATCCACCGCTAGCAGCGCTAGCAATTCCAGATTCAAGGGTTTCTTTTTGTTCGTATCCTGGGTCGCAAAAATCTGCAAACAAATCAAACCAACCTATACTGACCATGGTGTTTTTTTGATCTATGGTGATATCGCTTTTGGTAGTAATCGAGTCAGCTATTTTTTCTATCAATCCCTTGTTTATCAGAATGTCTTTTTTCTTCAGATGGTATTTGCTTTCTGGTGCAATAATGGTTACTTTTTTAAGCAGTACTTGCATGGATTTGTGTTTTGCGTCTGTTGTTATTTCATAAAACGAATCAATAATATTTCAGTCAATAAAAATAACAGCGCTAAAATAATACAAACTTTCCAAAGTGGCATACCATGTTGCAGTTCATTTATGCCCGCAGCTACATCTATTTTATCATTGAGCCATTCGGCATTGCGCAATTTGGTCGAATTTTTCAAGTCGGCCATGCTCCAATAATTTAAGTTAGATTCAACTCTATCGTAGTTTATACCAGTAAAAACGGTGTCTTTGGTATCGGGTAAAAATACCCCATATAATCCTGCTTGTCGCACAGCATTATTGACATTGATTTGGACATTATTGCCAGCAGTGCGCTGTTCGGGTATAGCGTCATAGCCATTTCCACCGACATGATAGACAATTTTGTCTGTCACTTTTGTGTTTTCGATATTCAATGTTGCATTTTTGCCCAATGTCAATGCATTGATGGAGTTGATGGCATTGCTATAAGCCATTTTGTACAATATAGGCAAAAACCAATAGGATTTAGGGAAGTTGCTCCACGTAATTTCAGCCGATGAGGTGCAAAAGTATAGTTTGCCATTGCCAACCTTCGTTGCACTCAAAAAGGCATCGCCATTCGAAAAAGAAAATAATTTTTGTTGACTACTCAATGCTGCACTTGATATTAAATAATGTTTGTACACGATAGGTAAATCAATGTTTTCGGGTGTTTTGACAAATATATCCCTAAAGATTTCGTGCGATTTGTTGTAATTTGTAATGTAGGCCTTTGCTGTATCTACTCGTAAATAGTTGATACCTGCGGTTTTGTTCATTAATGCATTTATGTCTTGTAAGGATCCATTTTGTGGCGGAAATACAAGCATGCTGCCACCTGAAGTCACGTACTGATTCAGGGCTTCTGACAGTTGAGGCGTTATACCTGTAGCGCCATTGACAACAACTAATGAATGGTTTTTGAGCAATTCAGGTTTGATAGTTTGTATATTGTTGTCAACTCTGAATTGTGTACCTGGTTTAAACACCGAACTTAGAAACGCATTTGCATTGGCTTGGTTCAATATCAACACTGAAAAATTAGAGTTTACCTTTCCTGCAACATAGAATGTGTCATCAAAATTGACTGGATAATCGTTGAGGAAGACTTGCATTTTCTGTACTCCTGCAGTCGCAGTGGTAAACGTCAATGGTTCAGACTTAAGTTCGCCTGCTTTTATCGTTGTGTTGATGACACTTTTGAGTTGGTTGTTTACCATCAAGGTAACAGATGTATTGACTTCTTCGGTTCCGTTGTTTTTGATTTTGACCACCATGGCATTGGGTTCGTTCAGTTGCAAAGAAGGTGTCTCAAAGTAAACCGTGTCTATGCTCAGGTTGTTGGTTGCACTCGCATTGACAGCAACAAAGAATTTTTTAAGCGAATCTTTTGTGCTGATATCTTTTGGAAAGCTAGACTGCTGAAAGTCAGAAATATAAATCAATTGTTTCTTAAAGCCCGGTTCGGTGGCTAAAAGTTGTTTTTGTTTTTCAAGAATTGTGGCAGCCAATTTGCTCTTTGGCGACAATTGTATTGTACTCAGTTGTTGAAGGGCTTCATTTTTAGACAAAAATCGATTTTCGTTGTACCCGAAATCATTCGTAAGCAATTGAAATTGATCATTAATGGCCGATGTTTCTATGATTTGTTTGGCTTTGCCTTTGGCAAGATCGAGCAGCGAAAGGGAGTTGGTTTCCACGCCCATACTGTACGAATTGTCAATGTAAATACTTATGGCTTTGGGGCCTTGGGTTACTTTGTCGGCATCTTTTGTGAAAAAAGGCTGGGCAAAAGCAAACACAAGACTCAAAACAGCTAGAATACGACTGAGTAAAATAAGTAGATGTTTGAGTTGAGAGCTTTTTTGGGTTTGTTCTTGTATTTCCTTCAAAAATCGAATATCAGGAAAATAAACTTTTTTGTATTTCCTGAAATTGAATAAATGGATGATAATTGGAATAGCTATGGCTAAAGCAGCTACCAGAAATAATGGATACAGAAAATTCACAGGGACAAAAATAAGGGAATTCTACGATTTGAATGAATGAAATAATAATAGGTTAGAATTGAAGATGTTAAATAAAATAAAACTAGTCTTTGACTTTCCAACGGTACCCGATAAACTCAAGTAGTGAAAGATCTCTCGATTTGATTACTTTGTCTTCAAAGGTTTTCTTGTTCATGGCTATAATCAAATTTTGATACAACTTAAGAACTTGGTCAAAGCCTTCTTCGCCATACAAAGGGATAAAATCGTCTTTTTTGATATCTAGCAAACTGATGCGACTCGTTTTGTTGACGACCGAATTGTTTTTCCAACTACGCAATACATATTGATCGAGGTAATACAAAAACACCCAACGGATATCGCGAATCATTCTGATTTGTTGCACTGTTACAAGTGAAGTAGAAGGTTCGGGTTGTCGGTTATATCCATATTCGTAACAAAGAAATATATCGTGCAGGGTAGTGGTTTGATCATAATTGACAAATGCATAAATGCCTTGTTTTACAAATTCGAGGGTATCTATAATCACTATTTTCTCGTTGAAATTAAATCCTTCTACTATTACACTTCGAAACGAATCCATAGATGATGCGTTGGGAGGTTGAGCGCTACAATTTTTGTTGAATGAAAAAGAAAGTAAACAAGTAAGAAAAATTATAAGTCGTAAGTTATGCATTCAATATGTCATTAGAGTTTGTAAATATATATCAATTAAATATATTTTGATGGAGACGAAACTCTTTAAAAAAGTTGATTTGAACGAATAAATAAGTAAAATGAACCTTTAGAATAATTTTGCAGTATTTTTAAGAATAGAATCAAAAACTCACAAATATTCAGATTGCTTCGTCTACTATTTAAATAATAAACTACTGCTACATGAAAACATACCTTTCATTTATTTTAGTACTATTTATTTCGCACTTAGTACAAGCGCAAAATTCACTTGTAGGTGATGGCTTTGGCGGACGAAAATGGTACAAACCTTACAATTATACTGTTGGCTCTTATTCTGCATATGCTATTTGCGGAGAAGCAAAACAATTATACGCATGGGGTGGGAATGGTTATGGACAGTTAGGAGACTACAGTTTTGTTCCTCGGCCAAAACCCGTTAAAGTATTGGGTATGGACTATGTCAAATATTATTCTACAGGCTATGTGATGGGAGCAATCAAAGAGGATAGTACAGGATGGATATGGGGAAGGCCTAATTCAAATAATCCATTAGATGCTAGGGCGATTAAAGTAATTGATAATGTATTATTTGTAGATGCAGGGATTTATAATTGCGCATATGTAAAATATGATGGTACAGTGTGGAGTGTTGGTGAGAATTTTAACGGTGAGTTTGGAAATGGACAAGCTAGTAATCTGTTCAGTAAAACTCCAAGCCAAATGCTCAATATAAACAATGCGGTTCGAACTGCCCAAGGGGTTTTTTCAACAACAGTATTGCTTAAAGATGGGGTTTTAATGGTTGCAGGAAAGTATAATTCAGTCATATATACTACTCCTATAACTATTCCTATCAATGCTTTTATAGTGGATATCAAAGCAAATACAAATGAAAATATTGCCTTAGATTCTACAGGTCATGTTTGGCATTGGACCTCAACATCTAGTCCAGTTCAATTAACCGGCCTTCAAAATGTAGTTGCTATTTCTGGATGCAATGATGGATTTCATTTTCTATTTTTAGATGAAAATCATGATTGTTATGCCATGGGAGGAAATAATTATGGACAATGTGGTATCATTTCGTCAGGAAATTTATTGACTCCAACCTTGGTTGCTAGCAATGTCAATGATATCATGGCAGGTGAGTGGTTTAGTTATATTATAAAAACAAACGGAGAATTGTATGGAAGTGGTACAGGGATGAATGGCTCTATTTGGTTAAATATTCCAGACTCTCAACGATCAGAATTTACAAAAATCAATCCAACTGACACTTCAATCAATTTATGTGGCCTAGATAATGATGGGGATTTCGGAGAAGTTATAATCCCTGATCCCATTATCATTCAACCCATATTAGATACACCCATCGTATTTTTCCCCAATGTATTTTCGCCCAATGGCGATTTCAAAAATGATGTATTCAAAGCCATATGTGCCGATCCTTCAAAAGTTGAAAAATTTGATTTGAGAATCTTCAATCGATATGGCGAACAAGTTTTTTCGAACAAATGCTGTTGACAAAGGTTGGGACGGTAAAGACCACCAACTATCCACCTATTTTTATTATTGTCGGTACAAACAATACAACAAAAATTTCCTTGAAGCCAAAGGCGATTTTATTTTACTAAGGTAATCAAGCAGAAAACAATATCCATATCGCGCGTTGTTGGTCTTGATTTGAATAAATAAATACGCTTTACTCTCTACGTCTTACTTTCTACTTAATACTTACTACTTTCTACTTTCTACTATCTACTTTCTACTCACAAACTCACCAAACTCTCCTTTATCGTTCCCATCACAAACACCGATTGGATATGACCTACATTTTCGGCTTGACTTAATTTGTTGACGTGAAAATCATAATAGCGTTCCATATTTTCGCCTACTACTTTGAGCATAAAATCAAACTCACCGCTGATGCTGTAACACTCAAGAACTTCAGGCATTTCAAGAATAGATTTTATAAATTTAGTACCCGCATTTTTATTGTGTTCCTTCAGTGATACATAGCATATCACCATCAGGCCGCGTTGCACTTTAGTATGATCTACTAGCGTTACATATTGTTTTATAATACCATGTTGCTCCATGCGTTTAATCCGGTCAAACGTCGGACTCGAGCTCAAATGCACCTTTTGGGCTATTTCAGTCACCGTAGCTTTTGCATTTTGCTGCAAAATCGATAAGATGGCCTTATCCTTATCATCAAGTTTGTAATTGGTAGCCGTGTTTTGTTCTGTTTGCGATTCTTTAGCTTTCATTAAATTGGCATTTATTCTGTAAAAATAGATAATAAACCTAATTTATACTGTATTTATTTAATAATATAGAATATTATCCGCCTAACTATACATTTGTGGCCTAAAATATAAAACAATGTCAAATACAGTAGAATTACAATTACCATACAAAGTTGCCGACATGAGCTTGGCAGATTGGGGTAGAAAAGAAATCAGACTAGCCGAAGCAGAAATGCCAGGTTTAATGTCTATCCGCGAAGAATATGCAGCTAGCCAACCACTTAAAGGTGCGCGCATAGCAGGTTGTCTTCACATGACCATCCAAACTGCTGTGTTGATCGAGACACTTACAGCCCTTGGAGCAGAAGTAAAATGGAGCTCATGCAACATTTTCTCTACACAAGATCAAGCTGCTGCTGCTATAGCTGCTGCAGGTATTGGTGTTTATGCTTGGAAAGGCCAGACACAAGAAGAAGCTGATTGGTGTATCGAACAAACTTTATTCTTCGGTAGCGAAGATCGTCCTTTAAATATGATCTTAGACGATGGTGGCGATTTGACCAACATGGTGTTCGACAAATACCCAGAATTGGTTCAACACATCAAAGGCTTGAGCGAAGAAACAACTACAGGCGTACACCGTTTGTACGAGCGTATGGAAAAAGGTACTTTGCCTATTCCTGCTATCAATGTCAACGATTCAGTAACAAAATCTAAATTCGATAACAAATACGGTTGTCAAGAATCATTGGTAGATGCGATTCGTCGTGCTACTGATGTCATGATGGCAGGTAAAGTAGCGGTTGTAGGTTCTTATGGTGATGTAGGTAAAGGTTCTGC
This sequence comes from Chitinophagaceae bacterium, assembly GCA_044353325.1. Taxonomy (GTDB): domain Bacteria; phylum Bacteroidota; class Bacteroidia; order Chitinophagales; family Chitinophagaceae; genus OLB11. The sequence continues at coordinate 8,510 of JBILCF010000086.1, forward strand.
AGCTAGTTTGCGTGGAGCAGGTGCTCGTGTTATCGTTACCGAAATCGATCCTATCTGTGCTTTACAAGCTGCTATGGACGGATTCGAAGTCAAACGCATGATCGATGCTGTACAAGAAGCAGATATTATCGTTACAGCATCAGGTTGTAGAGACTTGATTACCGAAAAACATTTCCGTGTCATGAAAGACAAAGCAATCGTTTGCAATATCGGACACTTCGATATCGAAATCGATATGGCTTGGTTAAACACCAACTACGGACATACCAAAAACACCATCAAACCACAAGTAGATATGTATACCATCGAAGGTAAAGACGTTATCATATTGGCTGAAGGTCGTTTGGTAAATTTAGGTTGCGCTACTGGTCATCCAAGTTTCGTAATGAGTAATTCATTCTCAAACCAAACTTTGGCACAAATCGAATTGTGGACCAACACAGCCAATTACGAAAACAAAGTATATGTACTTCCAAAACATTTAGATGAAAAAGTAGCTCGCCTACACCTAGCCAAAATCGGCGTAGTGTTAGACGAATTGACCGATGAGCAAAGTGCTTACCTCGGCATACCAAAATCTGGTCCATACAAATCAGATATGTATCGCTACTAAACCATACTAATAAATATTCTACTACAACAGCCGCTGAGTTTAACTACTCGGCGGTTTTTTTTATTGTTTTTTTTGGAGCTAAGCAGTTGAACTTTATTCAGCTACTTCTCGCTATCCGGCGCGCACGGCGCTGCCTGTTATCGAGGCTAGTTTTCGGGGACATGTTCTTTATTGAGCTGAGTCAATGCAAACTCAATAATTTGTTGTATTATAATTTTAATAGATTCTAAATTCATTATCTTCTGATAATAAAAATTTAGAGTTTAAAAGATGAAAAATACATTTTCCATATTAAACTTCAAAAAGGCTTTATTGTTCATTTCACCTATCGGTTGGTGTCCCACCAAACGAAAATAAGTATATTTGTTAAATGAATATTTTTTACAAAAGGCAAGGCCAAATGTATCAAGATAGTCCCTATTTTTATACAGATACAATATATGATTTCAATCATTTATTGGTTGATGATAATTTAAAAATGATAATAGTACAATCATTAAGTTACTTAGTTAAAAATGGGTTTATTTTATTGAATGGATATGTAATTATGCCAAATCATATTCATTTAATATGGAAAATACTAAAACTAAATGGTAAAGAAAGCCCTGCGGGTAGTTTTGCAAAATTTACTGCACATGAATTTAGAAAGTATTTACATCAAAAAGATATTTCATTATTACAAAAGTACATGGTACTGAAAAGCGATAGAACAATGCAGTTTTGGAAAAGAGACCCTTTGGCGATTCCATTGAGTAATGAAGATATCTTAATACAAAAGCTTGACTATATTCACAATAATCCAATAAAGGGAAAATGGAAGTTATCATGTTTGCCAGAAGAGTACAGATGGAGTAGTGCTAATTTTTATAAAAACGGTATTGATGAATTTGGATTTTTGACCCATTTTAAAAACTAAAAATATTGGTTGGTGGGACACCAACCAATAGAGAATCCATTTGATATCGGATGATTTTCGGTCATTTTATTCGGCTTTGATTATCTTAAACGTCTGTCTCATGTTTTCTCCAACGCTAAACATATAAATACCACCTGATAAATTACCCAATTCAATTGTTGTGTTTTCCGATTTTAATTTACCCGATAAAACAACTTTACCAGTGTTATCATAAATAGAATAATTATTACCAATAAGTTTAGTGTCTGCCTTTACATTAATTACACTTTGAGCAGGGTTTGGAAACACAGAGAATAAATTGTGCTGCAAGGTTTCATTAATACCTACATTGTTGTTTACAGTCAAGACAGCAACATTTGATGTGTCTGAGCAAGAACCAGAAGAAATAATGCAACGGAATGGTTGATTGTTATTGCTCATCGTTACATTTGAAACCGATAGTGTATCGTCAGTAGTTCCACTATATTGACCTACGCTATTCAAATTCTGGAAACCAACACCAAGGTCGGTTTGCCATTGGTAAGTGGCACCTGGGTCAGATGAACCAACAACAAATTGTGCGTTGTTGTTGATGTTAATTGTTTGATTAGTTGGTTGAGTGTTTACAGATAATTGGCAACCATTGTATAAATCTGTAATTTCTTGTTGGGTGAGGGCGCGGTTCCAGATTCCTATGTCATCCATTTTTCCAGTTTACCACATCGGACCTCCACCATTGGTTCCTCTACTAAGTGTAAGTGCTAAAGGATTTTGACAAATTGAAGACCCAATATTAGCTTGGCCTATATAAACTCCATTTATATAAAACTTACCAATACTGCCATCAGAAACAAAAACTAAATTATACCACGAATTTATTCCTAATTGACCACTTAAATTAATTACCCCCGGACCACTCGCATCAACACAGTTGGAATGAGGTACAATTGCAAGTCTGGAAATATTGAAAGCAAATGCTCTACCCAACGTCCCAAAAGTGGGAGCAGAATATTCAATTTGATGATGAACGGAAAAAGACGGTGCATATATCCATGTTGAAATTGAATTTATAGATAAATTTAAGTAAGAAATTGTATCTGATTGAATAAAATCATTCAAACCATTAAAACTATAAGCTTTATTTGAATTACCAAACCTATCGGATGTTAATGTTGCACCACTTACCGTTCCATTATTCCCATTCCCACTTTCATCATTGGCATTTCCATTGAAGGGCCACCAACCAACAAGGCCGTTTGTGGGCACGTAGGTAGGTACTTGTGCACTTGTAATTGTTGTAAGTCCGAAGATTGCAATTGCTGTCATGAGTAAATTTTTCTTTTTCATTTTTTGTTTGTTTTTAATTGTTTAACCATTGGGCAATTTTGGTTCAA
>JBILCF010000270.1:0-3801 GCA_044353325.1 Chitinophagaceae bacterium
TACAAGAGGTAACCAAATTGTACTTAAAAATAATATATCCCAATTGTCTGATGAAAATTTGCAAGCTATAATCATACATGAATTGTTTCATGTACTTACACGATATAATGCTCAGTTTAGAAAAGATATGTACAAAATTATAGGTTTTACATTGTGTAATGAAATAGCATATCCAGAAAACTTGAAAAATTATAAAATCTCTAATCCAGATGCGCCTTTTAAGGATAGTTTTATTACCTTAACGAAAGAAAATCAGCAGGTTGATTGTATGATGATATTGTATGCTAACGCTGACTATACGACCGGTAGTTTTTTTGATTATTTAACTATTGGTTTACTCAAATTAAAAGGATCTAAACATAAAGAAATTGATTATATAGCTGGTAAAGCGCAGGTATATTCATTAGATGAAGTCAGTGGTTTTTTTGAACAAGTTGGAAAAAATACAGGTTATATTATAGATCCTGAAGAAGCTTTGGCCGATAATTTTGTATTTGCAATTCAGGGTAAAACTGGCCTCGATTCGCAATGGATAGTGTTTAGAGTTCAACAAAGATTAAAACAATAATAAAAATGTAGTTGTATTTTCTCTTTGAATTTGCATATTTCAAGTTGAATAATGAATTGAACCCTGAATACTAGCCGAGACTGTCGTGGAAATCCTGCGACTTGCTTTGAAGTCGCAGATTGGAACAAAGGCTCGAAATAGATGATTTTCGTGCTTATTTCAGCTCCATTAAAATATTCTTGAAATGCTTTTAGTAACCTAAATACATTGCATACCTTTGTACATCAAATATTTTACACTTTGATTTACTACAAAACAAACGAAGAGATAGAACAAATACGTAAGGCTAATTTATTAGTTTCAGCTACATTGGCCATGGTAGCCAAAGAAATTAAGCCGGGTATGACAGCAATAGAATTGGATAAAATGGCTGAAACGTTTATCAGAGATCATGGTGCTACGCCTGCCTTTAAAGGATATAAAGGTTTTCCTGCCACTTGTTGCATTAGTATTAACGAAGAAGTAGTTCATGGTATACCTACTGATGATGAATTTATGGATGGTGATGTGGTGAGTGTAGACGTAGGGACAGTATTGCATGGGTTTGTAGGCGATAGCGCGTATACTTTTGGTATTGGCGAAATCAACGAGGATTTACAGCGCTTGATGCGAGTGACCAAGGAATCTTTGTACAAAGGAATTGAAAAAGCAATTATTGGTAATAGAATAGGTGATATTAGTTGGGCTGTTCAAGAACATACCGAGAAACTTCATGGCTATGGCGTAGTCCGCGAATTGACTGGACATGGTGTGGGTAAGAAAATACACGAAGAACCTGATGTACCAAACTATGGTCGTAGAGGTAATGGGTTGATGTTGAAAGAAGGATTAGTGATAGCAATAGAACCAATGATTAACATGGGAACTAAGGATGTGTATTGTGCAGATGATGATTGGACTATTATTACAAATGACGGTAAATTTTCAGCCCACTACGAGCATTCAATTGCTGTACGCAAAAATGCAGCTGATATACTTTCTTCTTTTGTTGAAATCGAAGCAAATGAAAAAGCGAATATCAATTTGATCTATCCATATTAAGGACATAATTTTAATCTTTAAATTGAATTTTAAAAGTTTTTCGAAGATTATGTCAAGTGATATAAAATCCGAGATTTAGATATAGTTAGAATTGTAACATTGGTGTGTGATTGCTTCGCAGAGCCTCGCAAACGCGTAATGGTTAATTCTTTTAAGTAGAATTAGAAAGAGGAGTTTTCGGGAATTCTAGCAAGTGATATATCAGCAATGCAGATATAATTAGAATTGTAACATTGGTATGGGATTGCTTCGCAGCGCCCTATGGTTAGTTCTTATAAGTAGAATTAGAAAGAGTAGTTTTCGGGAATTCTAGCAAGTGATATATCAGCAATGTAGATATAATTAGAATTGTAACATTGGTGTGTGATTCCTTCGCAGCGCCCTATGGTTAGTTCTTTTAAGTAGAATTAGAAAGAGTTATTTTTCTTGGGTTATAGCTTGTTATGCAAATCTTTCTATGTTGAATCATTATGACTTGGTAAATAGGTGTGTGATTGCTTCGCAGAGCCTCGCAAACGCGAAATGGTTATTTCATTAATTTGAATTGTAAAGAGTTATTTACAAAGGTTATATATTAGGTGAAGCAGATTAATTAAAAATCGAATAACGAAATTAGTATTTTTACACGTTTTTGCGAGGCTCTGCGAAGCAACCTCATGTTGAATTGATGTCATTTTCATTAGATAGTTTTTGAGTAGACCCTTTTTTTTTGGCTGTATCAAAATGCCGTTTCTTTAATAACTGATTAATATCTTTACACGTGTTTGCGAGGCTTTGCGAAGCAACCTCATGAATACTTTATACCTTAATATTAGAATTCAAGATAATGGAAAAAGGAGGTTGTGTATATATGATGTCAAATAGTTACAATACTGTTGTTTATGTTGGTGTGACTTCAGATTTGGTTTCAAGAGTAATTCAACACAAAGAGAAAATGTATCCCCAAAGTTTTACAGCAAAGTATAATTGCTCAAAATTAGTATTTTATTATTGTTTTCATACTATAGAAGAAGCTAAAGCTGAAGAGTTAAGAATTAAAGGAGGAAATAGAGCAAAGAAGAATGAAATGATAAATTCAATGAATGAATCCTGGTCGGATTTATGGGAAGTAATTAAGAATTGGTAAATAGGTTTGTGATTGCTTCGCAGAGCCTCGCAAACGCGCTATGGTTAGTTCTTTCAAGTAGAATTAGAAAGTGATGTTTTTCTAGAATTTTAACAAGTGATATATCCGAAATGTAGATATAGTTAGAATTGGTAAATAGGTTTGTGATTGCTTCGCAGAGCCTCGCAAACGCGCTATGGTTAGTTCTTTTAAGTAGAATTAGAAAGAGATGTTTTTCTGGAATTTTAACAAATGATATATCCGAAATGTAGATATAGTTAGAATTGTAACATTAGTGTGTGATTGCTTTGCAGAGCCTCGCAAACGCGTAATGGTTAGTTCTTTTAAGTAGAATTAGAAAGAGATGTTTTTCTAGAATTTTAACAAATGATATATCCGAAATGTAGATATAGTTAGAATTGTAACATTAGTTTGTGATTGCTTCGCAGAGCCTCGCAAACGCGCTATGGTTAGTTCTTTCAAGTAGAATTAGAAAGTGATGTTTTTCTGGAATTTTAACAAGTGATATATCCGAAATGTAGATATAATTAGAATTGGTAAATAGGTTTGTGATTGCTTCGCAGAGCCTCGCAAACGCGAAATGGTTAGTTCTTTTAAGTAGAATTAGAAAGAGTAGTTTTCAGGGATTATGGCAACGAATATGTATCGGAGATGTAGTTATAGTTAGAATTGGTAAATTGGTGTGTGATTGCTTCGCAGAGCCTCGCAAACACGACTTATTGAGCGCTATTAAAAAACAACTGATAAATGATGTATGTTTATAGTTTATTTTAAATGAACTCACAATTTAGTTTAGAAGTTTTGCGGTATAAATATGAGAAATGGATAAAACGTTTTGTAATTCTTTTCTTGTTATTTAGTTCATTCAGTTTTACTTCTTGTAATCAATCTGTCAGCGTAAAGTCTAAACAAGTTGGCTTTTATTATTGGCAAACTACCTTAAATCTTACATCTGAGAAAATCGAGTATTTAAATCAAACAAATTCAAAACGTTTGTATGTTCGACTCTTTGATATTGATACATCAAAAGACTCATTTGGAAATATTCAAGTATCGCCTGTTTCTA
>JBILCF010000223.1:0-3781 GCA_044353325.1 Chitinophagaceae bacterium
TCTTTGTACGTCCAATCGACTTGTATAGAATACGCTCCGCTCAATTTGGACACATTGATTTGTTGCATATTACCATCTTGTATATCGAGTTTAAAAGCTTGATCTTTTTTCTGATCGGCCGCGTAATACAACTTTACATTGCCACCTATTTCACTTTTTTGTATTGAAGCTGGAAACGTTATTTGCAATTGTTGGTCCTTTACACCGATGATTACTTTATCGACCATTTTCTTATCGTTCGAAATTTTTTCGATGCGTGTTTGGTACTGAATTTCTTCTTCGTAATACTTTTCAGTGACAAGGTCTAAGGGTGTTTGTACGCTGCGTACAACAAAATAGGTCATCATGGCTATAAAGGCCAATAAGACTAACATTAATTTGTGAAAACAATTCATTGTATTTAAATTTTTTAATTGTGTTAATTGACAGGTGCCATGAATGTTGTTGAAATCGTTTCTATCTCTTTGTCATGGTCATAAAGTTTGATTTTCAATTTCTGATTTTTCTCCATTTTGACTTGTTGCGGCATGATGATAAACAATTGTCCTTGATGTTCCTCGCCTGCCGGAATAGCAATTTGTTCATGTCCTATAATTTTGATACTTCCCGCTTGATGATCCAATAAGAATTTAATGTTCATCGTTTTATTCTTCTTATTGGCGACTTTAAAGTTATACAAATTGCTAATTGTGCCATCAGGATTTTCTTGATAAAACTGTCCAGGTGTACGCAAGATCGATGCATCTACAACAGAATGGCTTACAAATGTATATGTTAATAAGGCAAGTAACAAAACAAGTACAGTAGAGTAAGCCGCTATACGCGTAGAGAATTTCAGTTTTGTACCCTTAGAAATATTATTGTCGGATGCATAGCGGATAAGTCCTTTTGGTTTATCTATTTTGATCATGATATCATCACACGCATCTATACAAGCTGTGCAATTGATACACTCAAGTTGCGTACCGTTGCGAATATCAATACCGGTAGGACATACATGCACACAGGCTTTACAATCTATACAGTCGCCATGTTTGACTTCTGCGTCTTTACTAACTTTACCACGCGGCTCTCCTCTTACATAATCATAAGCAACAACGATAGAATCTTTATCCAACATCACACCTTGCAGACGACCATAAGGGCATGCAACAATACAGATCTGCTCTCGCAAAAACGCATACACCGCAAAGAAGGCACCTGTGAATAATATGATGGCAAAAAATCCAATGACATGCTGAGAAATAGGTTCTGTAATGATTTTCTTCAGCTCAGGCAAACCAATGATATACGACAAAAAGGTATTTGCAATAAGAAAGGACAAAATGAAAAAGACGACATATTTCAAGACACGTTTAGTTATCTTTTGAGATGTCCATTCTGATTTAGACAATGCACGTTGTTGTTGCATATCGCCTTCAATCCAATACTCTACTTTCCTAAAAACCATTTCCATAAAAATAGTTTGAGGACAAGCCCAGCCACAAAACAAACGACCAAATACCACTGTAAACAATACAATAAAGACAACACCTGTAAGCATGGCCAAGCCAAACACAATCAAATCTTGTACACCGAAATGTAATCCAAATATGATAAACTTACGTTCTATCACATTGAGCATGAACAATGGTTCGCCTTCTAATTGAATCCAAGGCAATCCGAAAAAGATAACTAAATAAAGAATGCTCGCTATCGTTCTTTTGTTGTAAAATGGCCCCTTTGGTTTTTTGGCAAAAATCCATTTACGACTACCATCATCCTCGACTGTGGTTATCCTATCTCTAAAGTCATCTTTATCGGGAGTTATAATTGCTGACATTGTTTGTTGTTTTTGTTCGTTCTATCGTACTTCGTTCGTCCTATTCGATAACTCTATGCTGAAATTAAATTTTTACTTTGCTTTAGCAGAATCTACAGTTGGTGTAGCTGGTGCTGCAGATGCAGAATCTGCTGGAGCTGTATCAACTGCTGCCGCTGCAACATACTCAACACCTTGCGGTGCCTTACCACCAGCTACATTTGTATTACCCAATTTAGCTAAGATATATGATGCAACTGCTTGCATATCTGCTGGCTTAATTTCACTTTGCCAAGCACGCATACCCTTATCTGGCACACCATATTTCACGGTTTTGAATATGTCTTTAATACCACCGCCATGTATCCAGAATTTGTCAGTCAAATTTGGACCTACTCCACCTTGACCTTTATCGCCATGACAAGCAACACAATTGGTAGCATAAATTTTTTGTCCACCGTCTATCATGCTTGCATCAGCCAACAATGTCACTGTATTTTCATCAACACTTGCACCTGCTTTTTTCAAATATTCAAGTTTGTCTGCAGCACCTTTTTCAAGTTGGATTTCATACTCAGCCAATTGTAATGGGCTTGCTTTCAATACATGGTAATCGACTAAATAATACACGGCAAAAATAATTGTAATAACAAAGATGTATTTCAACATCGGAGGCATACCATTATCTAATTCTTGAATACCATCATAATCGTGGTCAATTAAATAATCTTTTTCTTTCTCAAATGGCAAGTCATTTCCTGTCATTTTATTCCATTGCATCCATGCAGGTAAATTGGCACTCATGTCGAATGCTTTGATTAATCCTTTGCGTACTAAAAATGTATAAAGCACATAGCATAATATCATAAGTATGATAAACTCAAATACTAAGACACCTGCCAAAGTCCAGAAAACAGTTGTTTCTAATCCAAAAGTTAGTGATACGCCCTTAGGTGCAGCAGCTGCAACTGCATCTTGCGCTTGAGCCGAAAAGGAAATTAATGTCAATACAATAAGGGATAACAATCCTTTGTTGGCTTTCATTTTCTTTGCAGTATCGTAGGTATCTTCCTCAACAAGTGTGCGAACTATTTTACCTAAAATAAATATAACTGCTAGAAGTATGACTATTGTCATGACCATAATGATACCAGCACCGCTACTCCATACAGACATTTTTTCGCTTACTGCAGGAGCTGTTACTGCAGCGTCTTGAGCCATTGCACCTTTTACAGATAATAAGGATGCGAATAAGGCTATAATTGATTTTGTATATTTTGAATTTGTTTTCATCGTCTTCTTTAATTTAATTGATTATCGAAAGGGATATTTTTTTGTTGTTGAATAGCTTTACCATTTGCACGTACGACCATATAAATCAATACACTGAAAAAGGTAAAGAAAATCAAGAGAGATATCAAGGGGAAAATAGCTACACCTTCTATGCTTTTTAAATAATTTATGAATTTCATGATTTATCTATTTAGCTGTTAAAGATGTTTTTTTGATATCGGTACCTAATCGTTGCATATAGGCGATCAATGCGATGATTTCTTTGCTTTCAAGTTTTTCAATTCCTTCAGCTTTAATCATTTTTTGCACATCATCATCTACACTCAAACCATCCACTATACCTTTTGCTTGTGCTTTATAATCTGCCATTGCAAGTTTTTCATACCCTTCTGCGTAAGGCACACCTAGCGTACGCATAGCATTGATTTTTTTCTCTAACATAGATCCATCTACATCATTTTTAAATAACCATGGATATGATGGCATAATAGAACCTGTTGTAATCCAAGATGGTTCGTAAAAATGTTTGAAATGCCATGAATCTGGATTACGTCCACCTTCACGAGCTAAATCTGGACCTGTACGTTTTGAACCCCATTGAAATGGATGATCATAAACAAACTCACCTGCTTTTGAGTATTCACCATAGCGCTCTGTTTCATGTCTAAATGGTCGTATCATTTGAGA
>JBILCF010000009.1:0-29207 GCA_044353325.1 Chitinophagaceae bacterium
GAAGATTTGACGTATGAGAACAACAACCAACCTCGAACAGTATCTGTATCTTCATTCTTTATAGATGAAACAGAGGTTGCAAACATTCACTACCGTGAGTATTTGCATTGGATTAACAGAACTTATGGTAATGACTATCCAGATATATACAACAAAGCATTGCCTGATACTCAAAGTTGGAGAAAAGCATTACAATATAATGAGCCTCAAGTAGAATTCTACTTCCGTCATGCTGCATACAACTACTACCCAGTTGTCGGTGTGACTTGGGATCAAGCAAACTTATATTGCCGTTGGAGAACTGATCGTGTAAACGAATTGGTATTAATCCAAAAAGGATATCTGAAAAAGAATCCATTTCAGGTTTCTGAAGATAACTTCAGTGTTAGAACTTATGTTGCTGGTCAATACGAAGGTGCCGCTGGTGTGAAGAAAAAAGATATAGATCCAACAGGAACTGGTAAGCGTAACATCCGTTACGAAGATGGTATCTTAACTGCTGACTATCGTCTACCTACAGAAGCTGAGTGGGAATATGCAGCATTAGGTCTTAAAGGCAGAAACCCAGAACCAGATACAAAACGTCGTCGTGGTGAAGAGGTTGTAACAGATCGTCAAATTTATCCATGGGGTGACAACTTATCTACTCGTGAAGGTGCTCGTAATGCTTACCAAGGTATGCAATTAGGAAACTTCAAACGTGGAATGGGCGATGCGATGGGTGTTGCTGGTGGATTGAATGACAATGCGGATATCCCTGCTGAAATCTATGCATACAAACCAAATGCATTTGGATTATACAACATGGCTGGTAACGTTAGTGAGTGGGTATTAGACGTTTATCGTCCAAACACATCTATGGATGCTGAAGATTTCAGACCTTTCCGTGGTAATGTATTTGATACACACGTTCAATTAGATGATTTCACTTTAGAAGAAAAAGATAGCTTAGGTCGTTTGCAAAAACGTTTAGTAAATGATGACGAGTTGAAAGAAAAATATGCAAACTATCGTAATGCAAATGTAATCAACTACTTAGATGGTGACACTACAAGTGGTAACATGGTATTCTACGATTACCAACGTACTACCTTAATCAGCGATAACGCTCACGTTATCAAAGGTGGTAGCTGGAATGATAGAGCATATTGGTTAAGCCCAGGTACTCGTCGATTTATGCAGGGTAACCATACAAGTTCAACTGTAGGTTTCCGTTGTTGCATGGATCGTTTAGGAAGTCCATCATTGAAAGGACCTTCTGGAAACCAATTCTTAGGTTCAAAAAAGAAATCAAGATAATCTCAATAACTTTAACAAAAAAACCACGCAATTGCGTGGTTTTTTTATGTCTACTCTTTTTTAATTCAAAAAACACGTTATATATTTGCAAGTGATTACTCACACACATAGTATGACTGATAAAAAAGAAAATATACTGAAAGCTGCGCTCGAACTCTTTGCAAACGAAGGATATAATGCTGTTTCTACTAATGCAATAGCAAAAAAAGCAGGTGTATCAGAAGGATTGATATTTCGACATTTTGAAAATAAAAATGCCCTACTTCAAGCTATCATAGGTATAGCGGAAGAAAAAATCAAACTTATATTCATGCCTATATTAGTGAATGAGAATCCAAAGGAAGTTATCCATGGCTGTATTGAACTCCCATTTACTATAGATACAACAGAATATGACTTTTGGAGATTACAATTTAAATTAAAATGGGAAACAGCCTATCAAAATGAAGCTAAGATGCAACCTTTAATTGAAAAATTGATTTGGGCCTTTACTACTTTAAACTATGAGAATCCAATACTAGAAGCAAAATTTTTGGAACAAATCATTGAATCTATATCCATTGGAATACTTAGAAATGGAAAGGATTCACAACTTGATTACCAGTCATTTTTAATCAAAAAATACAATTAAAAAAATTTAATCACTATAATAAGTAAGTACTCACTTAAACCTAAAAAAATGAATAAAACAATAGATCAAACAAAACCAGTATTAGTAACAGGTGCAACAGGCTATGTAGCCGGATGGATAGTAAAAAAATTGCTTGAAGAAGGCATTACCGTGCATGCTTCTGTACGAAATCCAAATGACACCAAAAAAATTGCGCATCTCATAGACTTGGCAAAAAATTCTAAAGGACAAATCCATTTTTTCAACTCTGATTTATTAGAAAAAGGCTCATACATGGAGGCCATGAAAGGATGTGAATTAGTTTATCATACTGCATCACCATTTACTTCGAATTTTAAGGATGCTCAAAAGGATTTAATCAATCCAGCTGTATTGGGGACAGAAAATGTACTTGAATCTGCTTCAAAAACGCCCACTGTAAAACGGATAGTACTAACAAGCAGTGTTGCTGCGATTTATACAGATGCTATAGAATGTCAAAATGCACCAGGCGGTCAACTAACAGAAGATATCTGGAACGAAACGGCATCGTTAGATTATCAACCTTATTCTTTTTCTAAAACACTTGCAGAAAAAAAGGCTTGGGAATTGGCACACAAACAAACCCAATGGGATTTGGTAACAATCAATCCAAGTTTGGTGATGGGTCCAATGTTGAATCCATCTGGAACAACTTCTGAAAGTTTCAATATACTTAAGCAAATTGGCGATGGAACCATGAAATTTGGCGTACCTAAACTTTGTATAGGCATAGTGGACGTTAGAGATGTGGCTCAAGCGCATTATTTGGCTGGATTTACACCATCTGCTCAAGGCCGTTATATTACTTCTGGACATAATTCTAATTTTCTAGATATATCAATGCTTTTGTTACCCAAATTTGGTCAACATTTTCCAATACCAACAAGGGCAATGCCTAAGTGGTTGCTTATTCTCGTAGGTCCGATGATCAACAAAGCATTGAATCGAAAATTTATTCGCAACAATATAGATATTGATTGGAAGGCAAGCAACTCAAAAATCAAAAAAGAATTGAATATGACATTCTTACCATTACAAACGACTATGGAAGATGGATTTCAAGTCTTAGTAGATGAAAAAATCATCCAACCTAAATCATAATTTTAAAGAAACAAAATTACACTTCATCATTCAATCAATACAATGACACAACAATTTGGTGCCAAAGCAAGCCAATTGAATCTTCAATCTTATACTACATCTAAACATTGGGATGGAAAGAAATTCATCAATTTGGTAGAGACAAAAATGGATATGAAACCAAAACATATTCCATCTTTATTATACAAACAGTTATTTAAAAAACAAGGACGAACGCCAACAATTGATTTACCTATTCAACATTTTGAATATGATGCATTTATGGCACATTCAACTAATGCGAAGTACATTTGGTATGGGCATTCGGTATTATTGATGCGAATCAATAACAAAACGATATTGATAGATCCTATGTTTGGCCCCGACGCCTCTCCTATTGCACCATTTGCAACCAAGCGTTTTTCATCAAATACATTAAAAATAATTGATGAGTTGCCTCCAATTGATGCTATTTTCTTGAGTCATGATCATTATGATCATATCGACTATGTTAGTTTGAAGAAATTAATACCTAAAACAACACACTTTTACACTTCAATGGGTGTTGGTAGACATTTGATAAAATGAGGAGTAAATGCACAACACATTACAGAATTTGACTGGTGGAAGACTTTAGATTTTGACGATATTCAAATTACATTTACCCCAACAAGACATTTTTCAGGGAGAGGGATAAGCGATAGAGCAAAATCACTTTGGGGAGGTTGGGTATTTAAAACAAAGTCTGAATCCATTTATTTTTCTGGCGATGGTGGTTATGGTGCACATTTTGAAGAAGTAGGGAAACGATTTGGCCCATTTGATATTGGCTTTGTGGAATGTGGGCAATACAACCCACTTTGGCATCAAATACATATGTATCCTGAAGAGGCCGTTCAGGCAAGCTTGGACGCAAGAATTAAGCATGTTATTCCTGTCCATTGGGGTGGATTTGCGTTAGCATTACATCCATGGAAAGAGCCTATAGATCGCTTTACCCGAGAAGCAAAGAAGTATAACTTATCACACGCTACGCCATTATTAGGCGAACTATTCCATCATGAAATTAAGCCTGAAAAAATTGCATGGTGGAAGGAAATTCAATAAAATTAACTTTTAACTGGAATCATCGTTGCAACACTCGTATCGCCATAATCAATTAATTTAACCTTTAAAGTATCGGGATTCAATTTCAAAATTTCAAAGGTCATTGTTTCGCCATGACCTTTCAATTTGGCTTCATCAAATTTTATATATTTATCTTCCAAAGTATACATCGCTGAATCTAGTCCGTCTATCGAAGTCATATATGCCACCCCATTTGGCATAAACTCCATTAGGGTGTTTTCTAACGCTGTTTGTTGCTCTTTGAGTGAATGTTCAAGATCAGAACGCAACAGCAATTTTACGCTATCTAAATTGATTGTAGAACGTAATTCTGGATCTTGAGCCCCCAAGGTATCAATATATTGTTGCATACTCGCTACTTCTTGATCCATGTTAGCATTTTGAATTGAAATTGTTTTCCATTTTTTACATAAAACATCGTTTTGGCTTGATTTACATCCTATTAAACCAGCAGTAAATGCAACGATTGCTAATGAAATGTTTATAATTTTTGCGTTCATTGTGTAAAATTAGCCTATTAAATCTAAAATTAAAATTTAATAACATGTACCTTTGCGCCCACAAACAAGAAATTTAGAAAGATAATGAGTACTACAACTTTAGAACCTCAAATGGAAACCCCTACAATGAATGGTACAAGCTACGCTTCCCATATCAAAAATGTAACTGTTATTGGTGCAGGTACAATGGGTAATGGTATTTGCCACGTATTTGCACAATGCGGATACAATGTCAGCATGATGGATGTATCGCAAGATGCAATGAATCGTGCAATTGGAACTATTGGCAAAAATATGGATCGTCAAATTGCAAAAAATGCAATAACAGAAGACGATAAATTAAATGCGTTAAGCAACATCAAAACCTACACATCAATGCAAGATGCATTGGCTGATGCAGATTTGGTGGTAGAAGCAGCAACAGAAAATATCGATTTGAAATTGAAGATATTCGAACAATTAGATGCTTTAGCTCCTGAAAAATGTATTTTAGCAACAAATACATCGTCAATTTCAATTACACGCATTGCCTCTCATACTAAGCGTATGAATAAAGTGATTGGTATGCATTTTATGAATCCAGTACCTGTCATGAAATTGGTAGAAATTATCAATGGTTATGCTACAGATAAAGCAACGACCAATGTTATAATCGAATTATCAAAAGCAATTCATAAAGTACCATGTGTTGTTAATGATTACCCGGGTTTCATTTCTAATCGTATTTTGATGCCAATGATCAATGAAGCTATCCTTTCTTTGCAAGAAGGCGTTGCTGATGTTGAAGATATCGATACAATCATGAAATTAGGTATGGCTCATCCAATGGGTCCATTACAATTAGCTGATTTTATTGGTTTGGATACTTGTTACAGCATCATGAACGTATTGCACATGGGTTTTGGTAATCAAAAATATGCACCAGCTACCCTATTGGCCAACATGGTTCAAGCAGGATTTTTAGGTGTTAAATCTGGTGAAGGTTTTTACAAACACACACCTGGTAGCAAAGAACTTGTTGTGAGCGAACGCTTCGCACACAAAAAATGGGTTCCTTAGTCGATTTATTTTAAGTAATTATAATTCTAAAAACATGACTCGAAAGTGTCATGTTTTTTTTATTCTAAAATTTTATGTGTTTGGGAAATAAAATCTACAACCTTTACCTTTGATGTCTATGTTCGAGTTTAAACAATTCAAAATACACCAAGATCGATGTGCACAAAAAGTAACTGAAATTGCATGTATACAAGGCGCTTGGACTCCTATTAGCCCTGAACAAAAGCAGGTTTTAGATATTGGAAGTGGTACAGGCTTATTAAGTTTGATGCTTGCACAACGATTTCCTCACATTCAAATTGATGCATTAGAACTAGATGCATTAGCTTTCTCTCAACTCGAGGAAAATATCAATGCATCACCATTTACAAACCGAATTAAACCTTTATTGGGTGATGTAAAAACATTTGACATTAATAAACAATATGATTTCATTATCGTCAATCCACCTTTTCATGAAAAGCAGTTGACAAGCAACAATTCTCGTAAAAACCAAGCTTGGCATTCTGACGAATTGAATTTGTTTCAACTCATCACAGCAATTAAACGGCTAATATATAAAGATGGTGTTTGTTCCATACTGCTTCCAAGCTATAGACAAACCGAATTGATAGAAACATGCGAAGAATTCAACCTCTATTCTTCCACAATATTAGAAGTTGCACATTCTGAGCTTCATCCTGTCAAATTGAATATTTGTCTTTTTTCATCAATAAAAAATACAAAAGAAATTACTCGATTTGATATTAAAAAAGATCAAGAGTATACTGAAGCAATGAAAAGTTTAATGCAAGCATTTTATCAAAAATGTTGAGGGCGTTCAATATCTACACGGGTTAAATTTAAATTAGAAACCGGAGAAACGACTAAAGGATATTTTTCAACTGTAACGTATGATGAATCCAAACCAAATCCTTTCTCTTCGCTCAAGGATATTTTTTTCAACATAAAATACAACTTCATAATGATACGTTCCAATAACGGTAAATCATTGTCGTGCGATAAGAATTTTTCCATCACGATAAACTGCCAGTCTCCTGCTACTTTATTTTTTTGTAGTGAAGTATATCTACTCGTTATATTAACCTCTCGATTGGCAACCATATCTGCTACAACCTTTCTAAACATGAGATTGATACGTTGTTCCTCACGAAAACCAAGTCTAAATTCAATTCGGATAATTTCATTCGGTATGATAGTTTCGACAACATAATCTGTTCGATATGGTTCATCTACTACATCTACATGTACAAACCAATATATGTCAGCACGCTTAGGCTTTTTGTTTAAAATCGAATAAATGATTTTGTGTTCTATTTCTTTAGGATTATTTGCACTGGTTAAATACACTAAGTGTGTCGCATATTTTGGGATACTCAAATCATTGCTCAATTCTTGTAACATGTGCATATGATCGTCCATTTTGACAAACTCAACGTATCTATTTTTAATTTTTCGAGATTTAAACCATACAAACATGATACAAAACATAAATCCAGCAACAAAAAACGTTGCATAACCACCATGTGGGAATTTAATAATATTTGCTATAAGAAAAGAGAGTTCAATAGCTAAGTATACCCCTAAAAACAAGTATATCCATGTCATTTTAACCCGTTTGATAACCATGAAATTGGCAAACAAAATCGTACTCATCAACATGGTAAGTATAATGGCTAATCCATAAGCTGCCTCCATATTGCTAGAACTTTGAAAATAAAGAACGACGAGTACACAACCTAAATACATAAACGTATTTAAACCTGGAATATACAATTGCCCTTTGGCATCTGAAGGGAAATTAATTTTCATTTTAGGCCATAGATTTAAACGAGTAGCCTCACTAATAAGTGTAAATGAACCGGAAATCATAGCTTGACTAGCGATAATAGCGGCAAATGTGGCGATAATAACACCTGGAATTACAAACCAAGTTGGCATTAAATCGTAAAATGCATTTACACCCATTTTCTCAACTACATCTGGTGTCAAAACTAAGTTTTTGCGTTGCGAAAGCAAATAAGCACCCTGACCAAAATAGTTTAACATCAATGTTATTTTGACATAAACCCACGAAAGTCTAATATTTGGTCTTCCGCAGTGTCCAAGATCGGAATACAAAGCTTCAGCACCTGTGGTACAAAGAAAAACGGCACCTAGTAACCAAAAGCCTCCAGGATAATGTGTTAAAAATTGGATGGCATAATATGGATTAATCGCATTGAAAACACTCCAATCGTAACTCAAATTGGCAATACCCAAGATAGCTAGCATTGTAAACCAAACAAACATAACAGGTCCAAACAATTTACCTATAGATGCTGTACCAAACTGTTGCATAAAAAAGAACAAGCTGATAATAACCAACACAATAGAAACAATCGTCCCCTGAGGCAAGTCTTGCAATGGCTTTAATTCTCTCAAGCCTTCTATAGCAGATGTAATCGAAATTGGCGGTGTAATAATTCCATCTGCCAATAATGTAGCACCCCCAATCATAGCTGGTATAACCAACCATTTTTTTCGGCGACGAACTAAGGCGAAAAGTGCAAAAATACCGCCTTCACCTTTATTGTCTGCATTGAGTACAAGCCATACATACTTAACAGTGGTCTGTAAAGTAATCGTCCATAAAATACACGATAAACTTCCAATAATAAGATTATCATCTATTAATCGTCCTTTGATAATGGCATTGAAAACATATAAAGGGGATGTACCTATGTCTCCGAAAATAATACCAAACGCGATTAAAACACCTGTTGCAGTTGCCTTGTTGAGATCAATATGCTTTCCCACCTGAATGTAGATTTATTTAAACAGCAAATATAGCTGTAAAAGAAACTCTTATTCAAATTTCAAATAATAATCCTTAAAATATTCTTAAATAAATATGCTAGAATTAGCTTTTCAAAGAGAAACCTATCTCAACAATACCAAATTAGGCAATACACCTAAAACAATGATAATAATTGCATTCAAAATCAAAAATGCTTTTTCGATTGTTGTAGTTGGTTTTGACAATTCAGCCTCACCAGTTTTGAAATACATACTAATAATAACGCGGAAATAGTAATAAGCACTAACTGCTGCCATAATCACAGCAAATATGACAAGTCCAATCATTTTACCTTGTTCTACCGCTGCACTCAATACAAAATACTTTGCAAAAAATCCACCTGTCAAAGGTATACCTGCCAATGAAAACAAACAGATAGTAGCCGTAAACGCCAATACTGGTTCTTTTTTAGCTAAGCCATTGAATCCTTCATAGGTATAATCTTTCATTTTGATAATAACAGCAAACATACCCAATGAAGCCAATGTATAAGCTACAGTGTACAACATGATACCTTGCCAAGAAGTAGCATTGAATGAAAAAATAGCAAACAACATAAATCCAGCCTGAGCGATGGATGAGTATGCCATCATACGTTTTACACTTTGTTGATAGACAGCAGTTATATTACCTATCAACAATGTCATTGCAATCATAAATGCAATACTGATTTGCCATGCATCGCTAATGTTGCCAAATGAGAAATGAAACAAACGAATAAATGCTAAGAAAATACTCACTTTTACTATCGTAGCCATGAATGGGGTAAATGCAGTCGGACTACCATCGTACACATCGGGCGTCCAGAAGTGAAACGGTGCAGAAGAGGATTTGAAACCAAATGAAACAATTAAAATTAATATTCCAATCAACGACATAGAACTCATGCCTGATAATTGTTGAAATTGGTCAGTAAATTTAGGGCTCAGAATATCAAAACTACCTGTAGCTCCATATATCAAAGCAACACCCATCAACAAAATACCAGTACTAAATGAACCCATTAGAAAGTATTTCAACGAAGCTTCATTACTTTTCAAACTATTTTTATCACTACCTGCTAAAATGTATTGTGGTATAGAAAGGATTTCAATACCTACAAACAATATTAATAAATTGGTATATGTCGATAATAAGTAAACGCCACACATAATGAAAAACATCAAAGCAAAATATTCAGCATCGTTTTTACCTACTGAAGCAATATGTTTGTGAAACAGCAAAAAATACATCAACAAACATCCCGTAATGAGCACATTAAACCAAGCAGTATAACTATTTAGTTCGATCATACCAAAATAACTGGTGTTGCCCATACCCATTAAATAATTATCATAGAGGCTGCCACCTAGCAAAACCACCGCTCCGAGTATAGCAATCCATTGAATCTGTTTAGACTTGTTTAGCACTAAGCCAGACATCATCATTACTACACCCAATAAAGCCGATATTACAATAGCATTCATTTTTCGATTATCTGTTTATTATGCCGTTAAGCAAAGGTTTAGTTGTGTTAAAAATTAGAGTTTACAAGTCCCATCAATACATCTGGATAGATGCCTAACCATATAATTAATCCTATGACTACTGCCAATGCTACCCACTCATTTGTTGTTAAATCCTTGAAATTTTCTGTTGTTGGTTTCAATTCTCCATAAGCCACTTTTTGTATCATACCCAAGGTATAAACTGCCGCTAGAATAATACCCAAGCCAGCAACAACTGTGAACACAATACGATAAGAAGAGATAGAATTAAACAATCCATTGAACATCATAAATTCTCCGATAAAACCATTGGTTAGCGGAAGTGCAATATTTGCCAACGAAATCACAACCATTGCAATGGTAAATGCTGGAGCTATTTTGGCAATACCGCCCATTTCTCGCATATCCTGTGTATTTAATCTATGTTCAAGGATACTGACTATAATCCAAAGTCCCAATATATTAATACCATGATTAAACATTTGAATAGCGACACCTTGCATACCGATAATTTGAATAGAGAAAATAGTAGCACACATCAAACCGATATGCGCAATGGATGAATAAGCTATCAAACGCTTGATGTTAGTCTGAACCATAGCCATCAAAGAAGCATAAACGATACCGATAACGGCTAACAACATCACAATGTTCATCCAATATCTGCTACCTTCTGGTAAGATAGGTATCAACCAACGAACCACAGCAAACAATCCCATTTTGACCATCAAAGCACTAAGTACTACAGTGACAGGCGTTGCACTTTGTTCGTATGCATCAGGCTGCCAAGTATGAAAAGGGAAAATAGGCATTTTGATTGCAAATGCAAGGAACATCAACCAAAACATCCATTGTTGTTGGCTTGGTGGCATTGTACTACCTACACTAACAAATGAATTCCATGAAAAAGAATGAATTGGTGTTTGTTGGTAAATCAACAACATTGCTATCAACATCACTAAACTACCCACAAATGTATAGACAAAGAATTTGAATGTAACTGGAATACGTTTTGGTCCACCATACAAAGAGCTTAAAAAGTAAACAGGAATTAACGCAACCTCCCAAAACACATAGAACAACAATGCATCTTTAGCTAAAAACACACCCATTAAACCAGCTTGAGCTAAAAGCATAAGCCCATAAAAACGAGCTGCTTTTTCAGGCTGCTTGTTAAACATTGAGACAAAAAGAACCGGGAAGGCAATTGCAGTCAAAATGACCATTAGCAAGGATAGACCATCTTCTAAAGCCAGAGAGAAAGTAGCACCAAGTGCTTCAATCCATGGATAATTAAATACAAGCTCCGTTTGACCTGGATGTATATAAAAATAATAACTGGCTAAACCTAGCACGAGCGTTGCTAAGGAAAATCCTGTAGCAATATGCGATGCACTTTTGTCTGACGTAAGCATTGTTGCTAAACCGCCAAGTAAAGGTATCAATATGAGTAAAACGATCAACATGTTTTATTCTGTTTGAAGATGAATCTTCTTTTAAAAGTTAAAATTTATTATAGACCAATTGTATGACAAACATCATTACGATACCAATGACAATCAAAAACAAATATAAACCTACCAATCCACTTTGTAGTAAACGCAAACGCGTACTACCAAACTGAATCAATCGGCCTACTCCATTGACAATGCCATCTATACCAGATTTTTCTATAAAGCGCTCTGCAAATGCACTAAAAGCATACAAAGGCTTTATAATTATTGCTTGATAAAATTCGTCGATATACCATTTTTGTTCAAAAAAGCTTGCTATTCCTTTAGCTTCATCAGCTTGATTGTATTTTTTGTACCCAAACCAAGCAATAACAATACCTATTGTTGCAATTAACACTGCAACTCCCATCAATAAAAGTTCATTTTGATGCGAAAGATGTGGCACCATTGCTTGGCTACCTACTGTTTGGATCAGTACTGAAGATAAAAAAGCATGTAAAGCATGATGGCCACCTAATACTTCTGGAATACCGATAAAACCACCTACAATAGACAGTATTGCTAAAACAATTAGAGGTAATGTCATCAATGCTGGACTTTCATGTGGATGTCCCTTTCCACGATATGTTCCAAAGAATGTAATGAACAATAATCTAAACATATAGTAAGCTGTCATTAATGCTGCAAGCATACCGAGTATCCAAAATACTTTACCATATACTGGATAAGTAAATACGTGCATCATGATTTCATCTTTGGAAAAGAACCCACTCAATGGAGGAATACCTGCAATAGCGATACAACCAATTAAAAAAGTTGCGTAGGTTGTTTTCATGTATTTTTTCAAACCACCCATAAAACGAATATCTTGTTCGCCATCGACAGCGTGAATAACAGAACCTGAACCTAAGAAAAGTAAGGCTTTAAAAAATGCATGTGTAACGACATGAAAAATCGCTGCAGTATAAGCACCGACGCCCAAGGCCATAAACATGAAACCCAACTGACTGACAGTAGAATATGCCAATACTTTTTTAATATCATTTTGTTGTGTAGCAATTGTAGCTGCAATTAATGCAGTTGCTAATCCTATAATTAATATGACATGTTGTGCCAATGGAGCTAAAGAATAAATAAAATGACTTCTTGTAACCATATAAACACCCGCCGTTACCATTGTAGCTGCATGTATCAAAGCTGAAACAGGTGTAGGACCCGCCATTGCATCAGGAAGCCAAGTAAACAAAGGTACTTGAGCACTTTTACCAGTTGCACCAACAAATAAACATAGGGCTACGGCAGTAATGAACGTAGGGTCTAGTGTATCGTGCGCAATTAAATATTGTAATGCTTGAAAATCAAGGGTTTGATATCGAGAAAACAATAAAAAGATTCCGATTAGAAAACCTAAATCCCCTATTCGATTCATAATAAATGCCTTCTTAGCAGCATCAGTGTAATTATTGTTTTTGTACCAAAATCCAATCAATAAATAAGAACAAAGTCCAACGCCTTCCCAACCTATAAACATGATCAAGTAATTTCCTCCAAGAACTAATATCAACATGGAGAATACAAACAAGTTTAAATATGAAAAGAATTTGCCATAACCATCATCTTGACCCATATAACTTATAGAATACAAATGAATCAAAAATCCAATTCCTGTTATGACTAATAAGAAGATACTATTTAACTGATCAACTTGAAAATCAAATCCAATTTGCATTGAATTGGTATTGATAAAATGAAACAAATGAACAACGCCGTTTTTAGCCGCTTCTTCAGTTTCACCGCCAACTGCTCCCTTAGTAATATCTAAAAATACAAGTAACGAAACTACAAAAGATGCCAAAATAGCTGCTGAAGCTATCAAGCCTGCAGAATGACCTAATTTATTTCGACCTAAGCCTGTAATTAAAAAGCCAATAAGCGGAAACAGAGGTACTAACCAAACAAAATCAATCATCGCTGTATACTTAGTTTTTTAATCGGTTTAAAATATTAATATCGATCGAACGAACTTTTCGGTACATCGTCACAATAATAGCCAGTCCTACACTCACTTCGGCTGCAGCTACAACCATGATGAAGAACACAAATATTTGACCATTTGCATCATTGTGCATTTTACTAAATGTAACCATCAAGAGATTGACTGCATTCAGCATCAATTCCACACACATTAAAATGATAATGGCATTTCTACGCATTAATACTCCCATTACACCGATACAAAACAGTGCTAGGCTTAGAAATAAATAATATTGTGTTGGCATTTTTTAAAAGTTGAGCAAAAATAAGGTTTCGAACTCAAAAATGATAATAGTTTCAGATTTGTTTTTGAAGAAAGTATTTTGCTTATCTCTATATTGGATAAATAAACATAAAATGACTCCACCATGAGGGAGAATAATTTTTATTTAAATATGTTTTTGAACACTTTTTATGTTTAAAAAATGGCAAAAACACTTTTAAAATACTCTAATCTAAATCGTCTAATGGAAATTTATTTCGTTTTGTTGTCTCTGATTTCAAAATTTTAAACTTATTTGACCATACAAAAATCAATGGTACCATCAAAAATGTGGGCAATAACCACAGTATTGCACCAGGCACAAAATCGATATTGACAACTAAAAATGCTGTAATCGACGCGATGTATGCCCCAATCATTCGTTGAATATGAGTTAAAAGACCAAAGTTTTTGAAGTTTGAATTCCCTCTAAGATTAATTATATCTTGATAAACCATTAAAATACTGATAAGACCAAAAGTAGTCAACACAGAACCAAATAAATTGGAATGTATCAACATCGTTATGCCTTTAAAAATCAAGAAAAGCCCGAAAAAGAACATTAAAACACTTAAAGTCCAATCGTTCCAACGTACTCTTTTGGCTATTACCCTACGTTTGATTTTTAAATATCTAACTCCAGTACCTATCATATAGATGGTAAAAAAGCCTATAACAAACAAAAACAGGTTTTCTCTTAGTACAGACATCAATAGAGCTGAGAAAGCAGCAACAAGCATCGCAATCACAAAAACCTGACCAAATTGCTTGTGAGCCCTATCTCCTTTTCTTCTCAAAATATTCACAAAACCACTTAATAGTGAAACACTTCCGCTTACTATATGTATAATTAGTAACGGTATAAAAAAATTCTCCATAACTTAAATAAGATGGCATAAAATTACAACGAAAATGAATATTTATTATGTTATTTTAATATTAATTGATAAAATTATATAATACAAGACTATATACATTAAAATTTACATTAATCTAAAACACACTTATTCTCTGACTCCTAAGCTATACGAATCCACAGAAACTTCAGATGCAGTTTTTACGACTTGCCATGTATTAAGGTCAATCACATGAAAAAAACCATTTCTTCCTTCGCATTCTGAAATATGATGTGGTGCGGGCCCGGTTGCATCTGCATTTCGACTTGCTACATACAATAAATCTTTTTTATCATCAACACCAATACCATGTGGTTGATAAAATTTCTCATATACTTTGCGTACAACGGTCAAAGAATTCATATCTACCACGTAAACAGAACCTTTAAACATAGGATACACAGGATTTGGATCTTCTTGATTGGTAACAAAAAGCAAATTTCTTTTTTTGGAATATACCATTGCCAATGGATGATTACCCATTTGAATTGCTTTCAACAATGTATCTGCACCAGCCGCCATTACACGCAATTCATTGCTAGACTGGCAAGTCACAAAATACTGACTAAAATCTGGGCTCATCAAAACCTCGTGCGGGTCTTGCAATTGTGGTGTAGTAACGGGTAAAGCACCTTTGACCAATGATATTTTATCCACTTGAGGTACCGAAGGTATGATTCTATATATCATGTTACCATATTGTGCTGTTGCATAAATGGTATCATGTGTTTGCGAATAAGCTAAACCATGAGGAAAAGTAAACAATCCGGAACCTTGCAATGTTTTGGTAACTGCCATGGTCATCAAATCAATTTCCACCAATTTCCCATTGCTCGAAAGATCTGAGACAAAAGCTTTCTTTCCATCATAAGAAGTAACAATTACATTCCACATGGCTGGACCTATAAAGACTTCAGAAACCAACGTATCATAGTGAGCATCAAATTTTTGGACATAACTGCCATTCGTAAAACATACATACCAATATTTTCCATCAGGCGAAACCGCAATTCGATGTGGTAATTCGATTTGATTAGGATCATGCCCTACACTTACATAGCGCATCACTAAACGAGTCTCTGCATCCACGACACTCACAAGATCACAACCTTGATTTGTTATATAAGCCTTGGCGCGTGTAGTTGGATTTGAAGCAAAAGGTATTTCACCTTCTCGAGAAGGACAACCTTCCGCTATCCAAGTTTTAACACGGGTCACTTCCTCGCGCGATAAAGGTTGTCCATTAATAGGCATTGTCGGACTCGATCGTATACCCAAATCATCATACGTATTAATAAACTGCAACAATGAAGATTGATTTACTGAATAAGGAATCACTACCGAACCACTTACACCACCTTGCAGCAATGTTTCCCAAGAGCTCATATTAAGGTTTGCTGCATTTTGATAGCTTTTCTCGTTGTGACAACCTGCTGTCGCACATTTGTTTACAAATATCTCCTCTATATCAGCTGGATAATGTGTATTCGTAAAAGCTGGGTCAATCATTTTTTTACATGCAAAACCCAGAATACTCAATATTCCAAATAAAATTAACCATGAATTACGTGCTATATACATCGTAGCTCAAAGTTATAGAATTCAAATCAATTAATTGTTTTTGACTTGAACTTATTCTTGTTGAAAAAAATTATTTATACCCATTCCACTCAGCTTTTTCTTTATCATAGATAAAAAATAAACCATTTGCAAAAGCAACATTTAAAAAACTCTCACAAACTGTACCTTCAGGAAATCTGTATACTTTTGAGCGCATACCCGTTTTCATATTGTACAAATCA
Source organism: Chitinophagaceae bacterium (assembly GCA_044353325.1). Classification (GTDB taxonomy): domain Bacteria; phylum Bacteroidota; class Bacteroidia; order Chitinophagales; family Chitinophagaceae; genus OLB11. The sequence goes on from JBILCF010000009.1 coordinate 16,493, forward strand.
ACTTGATTTAACTCGTAGTTTAGAAGTCCTATTTCTTGTTGTGCTATACCCGTAAATATCGGAACTGTATTATAAAAAACAGGCAACTCACTTTCAAATTCACTCAAAGAAAATTCGTATGCATTATTTATGCCTTTGCTAAAATTAAACACTTCTTCTTCCTGAATTTTAGAACCATTGTTTGCATTATATGCAAATATGCCTGTGCCAGATAAGAAATAAACTCTTGATTTAAGTCCATCAAAACAACCAACTGAATTTTCGCTGGGTTGGTTCATTCCTTCTACTATCGGCGTTACACCTTCAGGTATACCTTTAGCATTCAGCAAGTACGAAGCCCAACCAGTCTCATTATAACCATTCATACAAACCTTTTTAGTCATTGTATTGTACCACATTCCTCGCACATCAAACATCGTTTTTAGACCTTCATCTGACACTCTTCGGCCTATGGCACTAAACAAATCCAATGGATAAACAGCATTTCCTGCTCTCGATGTAAAATATCGTTTCAATCCCGGATGCCACACCACAGTCGCGCCATTGCCACTCTCATAGGATGAAGGCTTTAACGTCAGTACTTTTTTAAGATTTACAGTTGGAGTTTTGGATGATTGTGCTATGGCGGTCCAAGTAAAAAGCAACATAAAGGATAATGTGAACAATGATTTCATATCTTATTTTTTTTACAAAATTACAAATAGAAATCTCCTGTTAAAATACCATATCGAGGGTATTTTTTCAGTTAAAAAAAAGCCCTAACCTATTTTGACTGAAGTCATACTCAATGAGCCTGCTAGCAATTGATCGTTAAACAACTCAATTGTCTCATTGGGCATTTGCAAACCTAAGGTATATAGCAAAGGCAAATAATGATCAGGCGTTGGAACTGCGAGTTGCATGGCTTTACCCATTTTTTCATATTGAATCAAGGATTTATAATCTGAATCTACAAGTGCTTTATTAACTTTTTCTCGAACTTCTTTTGCCCAGTCAAAACCATAACCAATTTCATTAATTTTAGAAAAGTCAACCAATCCTAAATTATGAACAATATTGCCACTTCCAACTATTAATATCCCTTTGCTTCGTAAAGATGCGAGTTGTTTGGCAAGGTCAAAATGCTGTTGTGGTGAAAGCGAATAATCAATACTCAGTTGCACCACAGGTATATCTGCTTTGGGATACAAATGTTTCAATACACTCCATGCACCATGATCTAATCCCCAATGCTGATCCAAGCCAACAGATATAGACAGTATAGTTTGTTGAATAGAAGTGGCAAGTTCTGGACTTCCTTTTGCAGGATATTGAACATCAAACAATGCTTTCGGAAACCCACCAAAGTCATGAATAGTTTTTGGTTTTTCCATTGCTGTCACAAATGTACCTTTCGTATACCAATGCGCCGAAACACATATTATAGCTCTTGGATAAGGTATTGTTTTGACTATCGCACGAAACCCTTGCACAAATTCATTTTCTTCAATTGCATTCATAGGACTTCCATGTCCTAAAAACAAAACTGGCATTAAAGGAGTGCTAGGTAAACCCTCTACATGTTGATGCAATGCATTTAACTTCATCATGATTCCTCCAATTGGTATGAGCGAAAGTGTCTTTAAAAATGTTTTCCGATGCATGAAATAAAGATATGACTACAAATATACAACTTATTGTATGTTTAAACATGTATTTAATTTATTTCATACAACAAGATTATTTTTAAACCTCATTAGATAAAAGTATTCTGAGTTAAAAGTGATGCGAACCAACAATGTTTTGAAACAAAAAGGTTGAATATCATACTTATTTAATCTAATTTTATCGTCAAGATTATAAATAAATAAACAAAACCTAAAACCAACATGCTTACAAAAATTTCAAGCTTGATGCTCTTGCTGAGTTTGTATATAAGTTCATTTGCTCAAAAATCTGTGTCGTTTGACTTTGACAATGACGGCAAAATAGATAAAATGATTATAGATCAAAGGGATCAAGAATATTCCATCACTTACACGTTATCGACCCAGAAGAAAACATTTAAAACTCCCATAATCACAGTCGGAGGACAAGAAAATTCGTTGAGCATGGCCAAAAACGTCATTGTTTTTCATAGCCAATATATGCGTGGTGAAAACACCTTTAGATTTAGATATGATGATAAGCTGAAACAACTAAAAATTATAGGCTTTGACAATACACAGTATGGCAATGCGACAAACGATGGATCAGGCACATCAAGCTACAACCTTTCTACAGGCCAATATATCGCCAACTGGAATCATTTTGATGAACGAAAAAATACGCTTGTTGCTGTTCCAAAAATCAGTAAAAAATATCCTTTAAAAAACTATAAAGTTAACCAATTAAAGGACGAAGTAATTAGTCAACTTCAAGATGTCGGATATGAATTATTACCCAGCTATATGAAATAGTTTTTTTACTTTTACAAAAGTACCATTATGCAAACTGAGCCAAAACAAAAACATCACAATGTGTTACACGGCGTTACACTAGAAACCATTTTGAATGAATTGGTGACGTGTCTTGGTTGGGAATATATGGCTTCAAAAATTCCCATCAATTGCTTTACACATGAACCTAGTGTAAAATCGAGCTTAAAATTTTTACGCAAAACACCATGGGCACGTCAAAAAGTAGAAGTCATGTATGAATTCAATTACAAAAAAATACAACGTGCCAAAGAAGCACAACTAAAACCATAAAAAATACAGCAAGATGAAAATCATTCAAACCGCAAGCACACTCCTATTTATGTTAAGCATGAGCTTTAATAGCATGGCTCAAAAGACATACGATAGTGTAAAATACAAAGGTAAAACACAAAATATCAATGTTGAATTCACACTAGCCAACAGCTATGTAGAAGCAAGTGAAATCAAAACGACAGATTTAAAAACCAAAAAGACTTCAACTTTTTCAGTGGATCCTTCTGACGCACGCGTCGGTACCGATTTGAGGTTGATGCATATTTCTACTTCAACAACTCAATTCACTGATTATTTTATTCTTAAAAATATTGAAGAGGGCTATACCACTCCACCTAAAACAATCAAGGGTGTTTATTATTTTGACAATAAACCTTACGAGTTGATTCTGAAAATAAAATCAAAATAACATATAACACAACTTAGTTTTAATAATATTGATTCATAAGAAAAGCCGCTTTGAAAGCGGCTTTTCTTATGAATTTATTCAATAAAATTAGTGGTACCCTTTCTCACTTAAAAAACGCTCAGCGTCCAATGCAGCCATACAGCCACTACCGGCAGCCGTAATCGCTTGACGATAATGTTTGTCTTGCACATCACCGCTAGCAAACACACCTTCTATATTTGTTTTAGATGTCCCTGGAACTGTAGTGATATATCCTGTTTCATCCATTTCGATGAAAGGTTTAAAAATATCACTATTAGGTTTGTGACCAATAGCCACAAACAATGCACTAACAGGAATATTTGTTATTGCACCAGAAGCATTATTTTTTACATTCAACGATTGAATGCGATCTTCCGCTACGATTTCATCAATAATTGTATCCCAATATACTTTAATGTTTGGCGTTGCCAAAACTCTATCTTGCATAATTTTGCTTGCACGCATTTTTTCGCTACGTATCAACATATGCACTGTAGAACACATTTTACTCAAATATATAGCTTCTTCACATGCTGTGTCTCCAGCACCAACAATTGCGACTTCTTTTTGTTTGAAAAATGCACCATCACAAACAGCACAAGCACTTACACCACCACCGGTAGTCGCCAATTGTTCTTCTTTAGGTATACCCAACCATTTGGCTGATGCACCTGTAGATATAATAATTGCATTTGCTTCAATCCATTTCTCTTCATCAATTTCTACTTTAAAAGGATGTGAAGAAAAATCAACTTTCGACGCCATTCCCCAACGGATATCAGCTCCCATACGACGAGCTTGGGCTTCAAAATCTTCCATCATTTTTGGCCCCATTACGCCGTCGGCATAGCCTGGATAGTTTTCAACTTCTGTAGTAATGGTCAATTGGCCGCCTGGTTGCAACCCTTGGTATAAAACAGGATTCATATTTGCTCTTGCTGCATATATGGCTGCTGTATATCCAGCAGGACCAGAACCAATGATCAATACTTGTACTTTTTCTATTTCGTTTGACATATTTATTTTTTGAGTGTACAAAGATATAATTTTAACCTAGATTTTGCTGTTGATTTCGTTGTGAGAGCGAAAAATGCAATAAAGGCAAGTATTTGAGAAGTTTTTTTAACTGAAAATATACAGAAGTATATTGAGGTGAAAAAAGCGAACAAATGCTTGTATTTGCAGCAGTTTTCGTTCGTAATAGATTTCAACTGCAAAATCTGGGTAAAGTGAGGCTACAAAGTGATTAAAGTCACTTTTAAACATTATGTAAACGAAATATTCTGAGTTTACAAACTATCTATAACAGTATAGAAATTGGCGCCATATCCTGCCCATACTCCTAAAGCATTGGATACATTACTTTGTATTTTGGTGGGCGAAGCAAATGGATTACCTACACTTCCTGCCGAAAAAATCAAGGTTTGCCAAAACGTATATACATTTTTGTCTATTGCACTCCATTTGACAGTTACGGTATCTCCTTTTTTAACATATCCAATAGTTTGATAGTCCTGTTGCGTGTAGGTTTTTGATTTATCAAACCCCAAATCTATAGTAAGGGGAACTATAGTTCCATTGATAATAGCATCATCGTAAACAGAATTGAATGAAGTAAAATACAATTCTGGATCACCTGTTTTGATATAACGCTTCGTCAATGTTTCAATTCGAACGGCATTACCCAAGGTATCAGGATCGATATAAAATGCTTTCACTGATGAAAAGCTATCTTCTCGACCAGGTACAGGTTCAATCCAAATGGAATCCAAGCCAGTTGTAGTAGGTATTTTGGTAATGGCTTCGTGAATGTTCCCCTCGGCTATAATAGTTAGTTTGTAATAATGATTGACTTCACCTTTAAATGCCATAGCGTTGGCATCGTTAAAATCTGGTGCATAAAACGAAAATGAAAAAACTGCATTTCCAACGGTAGTATCTAGGTTGTACTCTCGCAAGGTGATTTTTTTAGACGAGGTTAAATCTTCTACAGTTATTATCGCATTGGGAACATAATTAACTGAAGACAAATCTATTTTATCGAAAAAACCAATGCTTTTTGTCAAAGTTACATAGGGTTGTTGCCCTGTTTCAATAACACCTTCTACAACTACTTTTTTGGGAGAATCGCTCAAGTTCATGTATACTTCTTTTTCGCAAGAAAGCAAACCTACTCCTGCGAATATAAAAATGAAGAAAAAACTAAGGTTGCGAATCATGAAGCAAATTTAAAGGATATAGATGTATGACAATATTATTTTTCCCATTTAATGGAACAACCAATAGCCTTTGTAAATGGTGTAGCTACTGAGCGGCCGGCCTCCAAATCAGAAATAGCATCTTGAACATATTTTTTGTGCACATTTTCTTCTTCATTGGAATTATCATCTATTGCACCCACATACGCAACTGTAAATTGTTTATTCTTTTGTGTCAACAAATACACATGTGGCGTTCTTGTAGCGCCATAGGTTTTAGCTATTTGTTGCGACTCGTCGTGTAAATAGGCAAAAGGAAAATTCTTTTCTTGCGCTCGTTCTATCATATTTTCATATGAATCTGCTGGATAAGCAACAGCATCGTTTGGGTTAATAGCTACTACAGGATAACCCTTTGCAGCATACATGTTATGCAGTTCTATAATTCGATTTTCATAAGCTACAGAATAAGGGCAATGGTTGCATGTAAACACGACTAAAACACCTTTTGATGATGCATAATCGGATAATGACACCATTTTTCCATCGACATTCTTAAGCGTAAAATTCATGGCCTTATCTCCAGGTTTGTAACCCAATTGTTCCCCTTTTTCATCGGGAGCAAAAGACATAAAAAGTGTAGCCACAACAAAGGCAAGGCAGATTAAAAGTGTTTGTTTCATTTGGAAATATAGTTTAAAGTGATTGAATCGAGTATGTGAAATGTAGTTTCGTTTTCAAAAAATGTTTTTTGCTGGCGCTTGGTATTAAAGATTATAGTTGCTGGCAAAGCACCTGACCAAGCAGGATTTACCTTATCAATCCAAGCATTGTAATCTGGCTCATCAAGCAAAACGACTTCAGATTTTATTTTTTGCTTTGTTAAAAAAGGAACTAATTTTTGGTCTTTATGTTTAATAAAATCAAGACTAACTAAATATACTTTCAGCTTTTGTGAAAGATACTGCTGCTGCAATTGTTCAAAATAAGGCAATTCAGCTACACAAGGTATACACCATGTAGCCCAAAAATTGACAACATATGTCGTGTCATTGTTTGATTGCATTAATTTTTCATACCAATCAAATTTCACCACATTCACCTTAGGAACATTAGGTTGCGACCATAAAAAGGGACACAAACCAAAGACCAAAAGTGAACTAAAAATCAATTGACGCATAAACAAATATAGGATAGTTTTCAAAGAGCAAAAAAATAGATTTTACATATCCTATCAATAAAAACAAATGCACCCTAAACTGGGTGCATTGCCTTTCATGGTTGGTTTGTCTTATTTATGTATAAAATTGAAGTTTAGTCTTCAGATGCGTTGTTCATCATATCTTGAAACGATGGCATTTTCATGACCTCATAACCAGTTGTACTAAACATAGCATCGGGGACGTTTCCCAATTTGATATTTTTAAAAGTCATGATACATTCATCTTGTTTGTTCTGCTTTGGTATCATATGATTTTGAATCAACATGCCATTCATACCTGCTTGTTCAAATGCATTGCCTTGTGTGCTTTTAGAATTTGAAAATGCTTGATACATCGCTTGATTATAATCTAAGTAATTCATGTTGATATCTTTAGTTATCCATAGAATGGAAACAGCATCCTCAGATTCATAAATATATTTTCGGCATTTATAACCTTCTATTGTTTTATATTCATTTGTAGTTTTTATTTTTAAACTTTCTTGACTATTGGCAGCATCTACAACCTCTTCTGTAACACTTTCCTCCCAATCAAATGATTTTAAATTCATTTCCATTCCAGTTTTCTTGCCCTTTTTATCCTGCATCAACATCATCATTTTTCCTTCCTTAAAATTCATAATCATTCGATTCAAACCGCTTTCGTCTTGAGCAAAAGACATCAAAGAAGCACATTCAAAACCTTTGTAATAATACTCCATAGTTGCGTTTGCTTTGGCATTAGCAGGAAAAACCATTTCTATTTTTACACTCATTGTTGGAAATGGACTTGATGGCGCTTTCCAAGGACTTGATTTTGCGTTTGTACCAACAGTTTTTTTGGTAGGCGTTATTTGTTCTTTGTATTTATTCTCCAACCTATTTAGCAAAGACTTCTGTTGAGCAAAAGACTGTGTAACTAAGAGCAGTAAACTAAGTAAAATCAATACTGAACGCATATACAATTGTTTCTGAGCACAAAAGTGTTCAAAAAAAATATCTTAAAAAGCTACACTTAGTAGGTGGTAGTAATATTTTCGTATTTGGTCAAGATGAATGAGTAAGTGGCAAAAAATTAGAATCAACCTATCGATCTGTTGGCAAAGCCATAGCCATTTCGTAGAAATGCTTGCCATCGGTGCTCAACCGCTCAATATCAAATTCAATAGATGGTAGAATATCTATGAGTGCATTGATACGGCCTTCAAGTGTCAAAAATTTATTGATAACAGCAATTCGTTTATCCTGAATAAGACAATAGCCACTCTGAAAATTGCCTTTTTCAAATCGAATGCGAAAACCGATTTCTTCGTACAATTCTTCAAATTTCTTCAATGTAGCCGGTGTATACTTAATACTCATATATTTGCAGTTTAAACGTTCAAAAAAATCCGTATCAGATGGCTAAATTAATCCAAAATAGGCTTGTGATGATTATTCTAAGTCTTTTTTTATACACACCTTGTGCCTATGCGCAATATTACGACGAAAGTGACCGCGTTTTTTATGGTGGCCTTGTGGCTGGTACCAATTTTACACAAGTGGATGGTGACAACTTTGCTGGCTACCACAAAGCAGGTTGGAATGCCGGTGTTGTCGTATATGCTCGTCTCATTGATCGGTTGGCGCTCAGTATGGAACTATTGTATGCTCAAAAAGGCGCAAGAGCTTCCTTAAGTCAATTACCTAAACGGGCCAACGACCAATCAACAATAATCACAGACTATAAAATCAAACTCAACTATTTGGAAGTTCCTGTATTGTTCAATTATTTCGATAAACGAAAAAGTAATTTTGGCGCCGGTTTATCCTATGCTCAACTCGCTAGTAGCAAAGAGTCTTACCGCGACGGCTTTGGCAACATATATGAACAAGATGCGAAATTGTATCCTTTTCGCAAATTTGATGTCAATTTTATCCTAAACGGAAATGCCCATATTTGGAAAGGATTATTCTTTAATCTTCGATTTCAATATTCACTTTTCTCAGTCCGCAATGCACACAATTATTTAACTGGCCGAGCTGAACAGTTTAATAATATTTGGTGCACTCGATTGATGTATACTTTTTAGGCTTTAAGTTAACATATTCCTTCATCTTAATCCCGAATACTTTTTACTTTATACTCTTTACTTTATACTCAATTATTTTACTTCATGCAAATCCAATGCACGCCAAACGAACAAACCATTTTGCACAACATAGCGCTCGCCGCTAAACAATTGGGTGTACCCTGTTATGCCATTGGTGGATTTGTAAGAGATAAAATCATTGGGCGAAATACCAAAGACATCGATATTGTATGTTTGGGAAGTGGCATCGAATTGGCTGAAGCGTCAGCACAGCTATTTTTGTCAAAACCAACTGTAGCTGTATTCAAAAACTTTGGTACAGCACAATTTAAAACTTTGGACATTGATGTCGAATTTGTAGGAGCTCGCAAGGAATCCTATCGAAGCAATAGCCGCAATCCAGATGTAGAACCTGGCACCATAGAAGACGATCAAAACCGTCGCGATCTTACCATTAATGCTTTAGCGATAAGTTTGCAAGAACATAATTTTGGTGAAATCATAGATCCTTTCGATGGAATAGGCGACCTCGAACGCAAGCTATTACGCACTCCACTCGAACCTAGTAAAACATTCATAGATGATCCGTTGCGTATGTTACGTACAATACGATTTGCAACACAATTAGGCTATACTATTCAAGACGAAACTTTCGAAGCTATCAAACATAATGCTGAACGCATTCGAATAATTTCTAAAGAACGTATTACCGACGAAATCAACAAAATCATGGCTTGTGCCAAGCCTTCTATTGGGTTTGATTTGCTATTCCGTTCGGGCATTCTGGAATACTTTTTTCCAAAATTAGTCGATTTGGCTGGCGCAGAATACATCGATGGCAAAGGTCATAAAGATAATTTTTACCATACCATACAAGTCGTAGATAATATTTCCCAAACGACAGACAATATCTGGTTGCGCTGGGCAGCTTTGCTGCACGACATCGGTAAGCCAGCTACCAAACGTTTTGAACAAGGATTAGGGTGGACATTTCATGGCCACGAATGGGTTGGCGCTAAAATGGTTCCTGGCATTTTCAAAGACCTCAAGCTACCGCAACATGACAAAATGAAGTATGTACAAAAACTCGTACTACTTCATTTGCGTCCAATAAGCCTTACAAAAGAAAACATTACAGATAGTGCTATAAGGCGTTTACTGTTCGATGCGGGCGAAGACATCGACGATTTAATGTTGTTATGCAGTGCAGATATCACATCCAAAAATCAAGCAAAGGTGACTCGCTTTCGCGAAAACTTTAATTTGGTAGCTCAACGTATGAAAGAAGTAGAAGAGAGCGATCAGATACGAAACTGGCAACCTCCCATTACTGGCGAAATCATCATGCAGACTTTTAATTTAGCACCCTCTAAATTGGTGGGTGATATAAAAATAGCAGTCCGCGAAGCGATACTCGACGGGATTATTCCCAATACCTATGATGCTGCTTTTGAATATATGATACAAACAGCTAAATCATTGAAAATCGAAAAGTCTTAGTAGTAGATAAGTTTGAAATTAAATCCGAGAAAATTATCAATAACTTAGTTTTTAGTCACTAGTCTCGTTAAGATTGTATTGTCCTCATTTTTCAACTTTAAAACATAATTACCTTTTGCAAGGCCATTCAAATTCAATTGAGTTTTAGTAGAACCTATCTGTAACAATTTGGTTTTTTCTTTGACAACTTTGCCTTCCATTGAAATCAACTGTATTGATAAGGTATTTTGAGTGCTAGCCGAAAAATCTAAATTCAAAATATCTTGTACTGGATTTGGATAATATTGTTCCAAGCTAAACGTTGCATTTATAGGTGTAATTTCGTTGTAACCTGCTGGCCATACAGTTCCATTTTCTGTAGTGACAGATACATACATTTTTGGTCCAGATGTACCACGTCCGTCGCTCCAAATATTATACACTTTAGTATCATTTCGGACAGCATTATAATAATCGCCAAACCACAAAGTAAGATTTGATTGCGCTGCAAAATCAGTGCTTTGTGTACTTACTTTAGTTGGAGTTCCCCAAGTCGTTCCATTGTTAGTAGATGTAACCATGTAGTAATCGGATACTTTAGAATTATTAATCATATAAGCACCTATTGAAACCTTGTTATTGTGTGCACATACTGTAGGCATAAATCCTTTGTTTGTTGTCCCAAAAATTGTAGATAGGTTTGCAGCTGGACTCCAGGTCACGCCACCATCTGATGAATGTGAAAAATATGAATCATAACCTGGGCCTGCAAAATTCGGGAAATCTGACCATACAACGTACAAGTGATTACCACCACCAGCGATTAAATTGACGGCACTATTTTCTCTGTCATGAATGTAACCACCACCTTGATTTCCAAACAAATTTGTACCAGTCGCAATTTGATTTGGCGTGGAAAAGGTATTACCTCCATCAGATGATACAGCATGTTTAACTGAACTGTTGTTAAGATCTGCAAATGTCACATGCAACTTACCATCTTGCGTTACTGCAACATTTCCAAATTGAGATTGACCTGAATTGACTTGTGATTTTGTTGTATTAAACGTAGCAGAGCCCGCTAATTTCTTTTTTACATGTTGACCTGTCAAGTTTTGACTTTCAGACATATTAGGAAAATAAACAAAAGAGCAATACAATGCATTCGCATTGGCACCATTGGTCAAATCTGTTGCAAACCATTGTCTATCATACATACCCTCATAATTTGAAAACGACTCAAATGTATTGACATCCAAAGCTGTAATTCCAATATAGCGATCTTTGCCAGGCAATACAGTCCATGTAGAACCATTGTTGGTAGAACTAGCCCAAAACATACAAGCAAAAGCTGTATCTGGTGTGCTTACATCAAATACCAAATAAATCCATGAAAAATACAATTTACCTGTTTTATCATAAGCAAATATTGGATCACCGCCACCTGCTACAAAGCCATTTGGATACATTTCTGACAAATACACTAAAGAGTTGAACGAACTTTTAGTCCAAGATTGACCTGCATTATTTGATGTATATATCGGAAATTCTAAACCTGTAGCAGAATTATTATTCATATAACTCATCACCATGTTATTATTATTTGATGGATCCATCGCGATATGAGCCTCTCCTTCTTCAGCAGTTGGGGATGTGACTGGCGATATTTTTATTTCAGTTGCTCTTGTTTTTTTACCTTCAACTGCATTTTCTCTTTGTTCATAAGCTTTAAGTGCTTCAGAGATTTTTATTGGCTTTCGAAGTTTTTCTTTTTTTACTTCCTTTAATAATTCTTTATTATCGAATGGAGTTTTTTCTTGTGCTTGAACTTGATAAGCAAATGCACAAATGAGCATTAAAGCTAAAAATGTAAGTTTAAATTTGTTCATACTATTTTTTTTATATTGACGTTATTTTTGAGTTTTTCGTTAGGGATGCAATTACAATTTTATTCGCTTTATCTCCTAGATTGTTTTTTCCGTTTGGAAATAGTTCTACTATTATACTTTTTTCGTTTGGATACCTTCATTGAATCGGTAGTTTTTTGAGCCTCAGATATTTTAATCGGAGTTCTTAACTTTTCTTTTTTTATCCGATTCAACTGTTGTTGCTTAGTTATAGAATCTTTTGGTTGCGCACATACCTGTATAGAAACTACAGTTAAAAAGAATGCCAAAATGAATGAAGCAATAGAATTAAACATACAATTGTTTTTACAAAGGTATTAAATAAGCAAATATCAAATAGAATATGTTTTACATCTAGGAAAATGCGTAGTAATCGACTGATGAATAACACTTTAATTAGTTATTTACTGACTCTTATTCCTTAATTTCCGAGGCAAATTAAACTTATCATATTGTGTCAATCTAAATTTTTGTTCATCAAACTCTATAAAATAAATTGGGACAGTACCACAATATATACCTCCATTATAAAAACCCTGATTCATCTTTTGCTTCAAATCACCATCGACTTGTAAAACTGAAATGACTCGTTCAAATGCGTCTGTATCTATTGATTCATCCAAGGTGATAAAAATAAACTTCTTGTCAATAATCTGATAATATAAAAATCTTATTATTCAACATTTCTGATAGGGA
>JBILCF010000087.1:0-11029 GCA_044353325.1 Chitinophagaceae bacterium
ATAACAAAGTTCTAAAAGCTATTTTGAAAATCAATAAAAATGCAAAAATAAACACCAACTATTTTGTCCACTTGGAATAAACGTCTAAAAAATACCAACTATTTTGTCCATTACGCCCAATATGCAAATAGTGTGCCTTTTATGTATAATAATTAAATATATAATTAAAATAATTATATATTTAATTACAAAATTCTAAATTCAGTGTATGTATGCCATTTAATCTTTATGATTTAAAGATTATAAGAGATTAATTTAACACTTCCTTGGCAGCAACCAATGGCATTCCTTGGATTTGTTTTATCGCATCATAGCCCCCAAGAACATTTCTCAAATTGTGTATGCCTTGTCGCTTCATTAATGAACATGCTATAACAGAACGATATCCACCTGCGCAATGTACATAAATGTTATCTGTGTCTTCAAAATTACTTAATGAAGTGACATCAGTCATGTTGCTTAGTGGAATATTCACTGCTGTTTGAACATGACCATTGTCAAATTCAAGTTCTTTGCGCACATCAACTATAATCATTTTAGGGTCATAATTGATATCCATTTTCATTTCGTCAGCTTCAACATCTATAATTAGATCTACTGCTTCACCAGCTTGTTTCCAAGCCTCAAAACCACCATCAAGGTAACCTACAAGTTGATCAAAACCAACGCGAGCTAATCGGGTTAAAGAATCTTCTTCTTGATCTAAATCTGTCACTAAAGCAATTTTTTCATGAAAAGGAAGTAAAGCGCCAGCCCATTCTGCAAAACGACCTTCTAAACCTATACTAATAGCTTCGGGTATAAAACCTTCAGTAAAGCTTGTTGCATTTCGAGTATCTAAAATAATACAGTTTTCTTGTTTTAAAGCCTTTAAATCATATACTGAAAGTGGTGTTAATCCTCTTGCTTTCACATCGTCTAAACTCATATAACCTTTTTGATTGATTGATGCATTGATTGGAAAATATACTGGTGGTGTGTTTAAGCTTTTGGTTACTGAAGTAATGAATTCTTCTTTAGTTTGTGTTTGTAGCGCATAATTATTTGCTTTTTCTTCACCAATTGTACTATGTGTATTTGGGCCTAAGTTTTTACCACAGCTCGAGCCAGGCCCATGGGCAGGATACACTTTGACATGGTCTGGCAATGCTTTTAGTTTTTCTAGCGAATCAAACATCATTTCAGCCAATTCTTCTTTGGACAAATTGCCGCTAAATAAATCGGGTCTTCCGACATCACCTACAAATAAAGTGTCACCAGTAAAGATAGCATCAGGAACATTGTTTTCGTTTAACAATAAAAAACAAGTTGATTCTAAAGTATGTCCTGGTGTATGAATAGCTTGAAGTGAGATTGCGCCAAGTTTAAATAATTCTAAGTCAGCAGCTGTATGTTTTTCGAAAGCAGTTTGAGCGCCAGGGCCATATACAATCTGAGCGCCCGTTTTTTTGGCCAAATCGATATGACCACTTATAAAATCAGCATGAAAATGTGTTTCAAAAATATATTTAATTTTTGCGTTTTTGGAAGCTGCTAATTGAATATACTGATCGATGTCACGCAATGGATCTATAATAGCTGCTTCGCCATTTGATTCAATAAAATAGGCTGCTTCAGATAAGCATTCGGTATAAAGTTGTTCAATATACATTGGCTATACAATTCTTTTTACATTATAATTTGCATTGGCTTGGGTAAGGCAGGTTAAGGTCAAATCATTCACACAAACATGCTTGGGAAGCGTAGCTGTATAGTAAATAGCATCTGCAATATCTTCTGGTTTCAACGGAGTGAATCCATTATAAACAGCATTGGCTTTTTCTTTATCACCTTTAAATCGGACTAGTGAAAACTCGGTTTCACAAGCACCTGGATTAATAGAAGTTACTTTAATGCCATCATTTAATAAATCAATACGCATGCTTTTGGTTAATGCATCTACGGCATGTTTGCTTGCACAATAGACATTGCCATTTTGATACACATCTTTACCTGCTGTAGATCCTAAATTAATGATATGTCCAAAGCCTTGTTGCTTCATCCAAGGTATGATTTCTCTACTGACATGCAATAAACCCTTTACATTGGTATCCAACATTGTATTCCAATCGTCGTATTGACCTTCGTCTATTGGACCATATCCAGATGCCAGACCAGCGTTGTTAACCAATATATCCAATGTTGGAAATAGAGTACGGTCTATTTCTTGCAGTGCTTTTTTTGTTTCTTCTAAATTTCTAACATCAAAATGCAAGACTTGTACTTGTATATTGTATTCACGCTCTAGTTGATCTTTCAATTGAACTAAACGATCTAAACGTCTTCCAGTAAGGATTAAATTGTATTTATTTTTTGCAAAAATGAATGCAGTGCTTTTACCTATTCCCGAAGTTGCTCCTGTGATTAAAACTGTATTTTTCTTCATATAAAATTTATCGAACTAATATTACGTCCCCTTTTATTAGTATTTGTTTATCGTCTTTATCTGTAGCAGAAACAAGCCAAAAATAAGTACCTAATTCACAATCTTTTCCATTGAAAGTACCATTCCATCCTTTTCTGAAATCTGTGGTATAAAACAACATTTTGCCCCAACGATCAAATAATTTGAAATTGTTAAGCTTTTTGTATCCAGCAGCTAAAATTCTAAATATATCATTGTTGCCATCACCATTAGGTGAAAAGGCATTGGGCGCAGTGATATAAGGTCCTTCTGCTACAATAATGTTGATTGTATCGATCCCAATACACCCATTTGCAGTTGTTCCTGTCAAAATATATCTGTAACGACCCGTGTCAGGATAGAATCCAATGGGATTTGATATTGTGTTAGATGATAAAAAGGAAGAAGGGTCCCATAAATAATTTACTGCACCTGTTCCATTGAACTGCATATTGGTATTTTTGACAATAACGGTATCGTTACCAGCAAATACATTGACTTTGGGCACGCTTAAGGTTTTAATTACAGTATCTCTACATCCAAAAACGTTACCAGAAATTAGTGTGACATTGTAATCCTTACCAATATTGGAAAATGTGTGCACTGGATTTTGGAGAGGACTTAAATTGCCATCGTCAAAGTTCCAACTCCAATAATTAATGGGTAAAAAAGTAGACGTAGTTTTATCTGTAAATTGAATCGGATTATCAGGGCATAAAGCACCATTGTACTCAAAGTCTGTATCAAAATTTGGATATACTTTTACAATCCGTGTTATACTATCTGGACAAGATGTACCAGCATTGACAACTAGTTTAACCAGATAGGTTCCTGTATCGGGATAGGTATATGTAGGTTGAAATAGGTCAGAAGTGTCGTTGTTTAAAGTAGGTACACCAAAATCCCAATAATAGTCAAAGCCGCCTGTACTGGTGTTGACAAAATTTACTTCAAAGGATTTACAACTGACAACATAAGTATTTTGCTCTTCTGAAAACTGAGGCATATTTGCAACAACGGCTTTGGAACAATTGGTTACTACAAATTGAAATTCGCGACGCTCATTGTTGATGATAACACCATTGCGCCATTCGTAGCAACAAACTGTAACGATAAAGCGCCCCTGAATATTGGGTGTTCCCGTTATGATACCAGTAACAGGGTCTATTTTCAATTGTGGATTTCCGCCCATTGGAACAGCTGCACTATAAGGTGATTTGTAATTGACGGGATTCAAAGCTGGTAAAAATCCAATTACGATTGGTTTAGGATCATTAGGATCACCGCCTTTTAGACCATCACAAAATTCGTAGGATAATGAATCCCCATCGGCATCTGTCGCTGAATGATTGTAAATAAAAGGATTGTTGACGCAAATGATTTGGGGTGGGAAATTGATAAACTTAGCACTGTTGTTACAAATATTTGGCGGCACAGTACAATAATACGTAGCACCAGTTATGCCAGGATTTATAATATTGTTGACAGTTTCATTTCTGCAACATCGTTGATACATCACTGTATAAGGATTAGGACTAGCTTGCAAGACTTTGACAAATTTAAATTGGAGTAAATTCAAACAAGTTGCCGGTGGGTTTTTGACACACTCATTGGAGAAATTGGCATCAATAATACTTTGACTTGTGAAATAAATAGAATCAAAAGAATAAAAATTGTTGCCATTGAAAATTGTAATAAAAGCTGGATTATCTGATTGGAGTGCAGCTGGGTTTCCTCCACCTTGGGATGGTGGTAAGCAATCCCTGTAAATATTTACTGTAAATTCGTATGTGTTGTTTCCAAGACAAGTATATGTTATTTCACCACCAACTATATGCGAGGCTATGGAAGAATTACTGATAAAGAGTAAACACAATACGATTAGTTTTTTCAACATAATGTAAAATTAAACATTTTTATAGTTCAACGTGCATTTACAAAAGCTATTTAGGATAGAATTTAGTTTTTCAGAGGCTTCCAACATACTTGTATGGCCCACATGCTCCAATATTTCTACCTGACTGAAGGATGGCATTGCGGTTTGTGATAAGCCTTGTGCTATTGGTATAGCATTGTCGTCTGTTCCGAATACAAACAAGACAGGCATAGTAGTTTCTTTTAAACAATTGGTTCTATCTGGACGTGCTATCATAGCATTGTAGTATGCGATTAAACTAATTGACGATGTTTCCAAAGCCATTGTGAGGTGAAAGTTAATTTCTTCTTGTATTCTTACTTTTGACGCTTCGCTATACAAATTAGGTATCATGGCTTTTAAAAATGGCACTTTTCCTTCTTGCTCTATCAATCTGATTGCTTTACGGCGAGTATCTTTTTTAGTTTCATCATCAGCAAAAGCGGAGGAATGAATTAACCCAAACCCATCCAAAAAGGTTGAAAATCGCTCTACAAAAGCTAAAGCGATGTATCCGCCCATTGAATGTCCTAATAAAATGGTCTTTTCAATTTGTTCTTTAACCAAAATTTCTTGGATAAAATCAGCTAAATCGTCTAGACTAATAGAAGGATTTTGAAGTTCAGAGCATCCACTGCCGGCTATATCAGGACAAATACAAGTATAGTTTTGTTCGAGTGATGCGACTTGATTTTTCCATATGCGACTGTCTTCGCCAAATCCATGTAAAAGAATAATAGGATAACCCGAACCTGATTTGTGATAAACACTATTCGGAAACTGACTACTATTTAGTTGTATTTTTTTCATCGTGAAAATTGCTTAAAGGAAGCCATTTTAAATTGACTTGCATACCGACTCAATCGATATAAAATGAGTAAAATAAGCGGAGTCAATTCAGGGCCAAATTTTTGTATGGCAAAGCTGTTGTATAAAAGTGAAAGCAATGTAACGTACATCATATAGCGGGCATAAGGAACTGTCTTATTCGACTGACGAGGTATTAAAAATGCAAAAATTAAATGAAGTGGAAAGGCCCACAATAAATTTCGGTTCCATGCACAAACTTTATGTTCGGTACCAAACCACATGAACAACATAAAAAAGCCTAATAAACCCAATATCATAAAAAAGAATATATCAAAGTATCGTAAAGGAATTTTGAATTGAGGTAGAAATGAAGCGACTAAAATAATTAAAAATAAACCCCAAAAAAGCATACGAGGTTGATTTGGTAATGATTGTGTAAATGGTGGTTCAGGTACAAGTTGTAAAGTCTCTTTTACTATTAGTTTGCCATCAAGCGTAGCGCCTTGAAAGCCTTTCATTAAATAATCGGGTAGGAACATACTTTGTTCGTTCGACATTTTTTGATCGACTAAATTGCTCAAAAGCAAGTTGATGCCAAACCGTTCCCAATGGAGATTGCGCTCATAATGGTCCAAAAGTGTCCTGAAACTGATACTATCTGATGTCATCGCATAGCCATATTGGAAGCGTTTGCCAAATAGTGTGGTAAATATATCACGAATTCGAGTGGAACAATTGTCAAACAAAAAGTCGTAACGGTAATATTTATGCTCAGGTTTTAAATTGTTTGTCAAAAAATCTTGAACCTTTAGCGCTTCAGCAGGGCTTAATTGAAGCACTTGTTCGTATACACTTCGACTTTCTTGTTCGTACATTGAAACAAAGCCCAAAAAAGATTCGGCATTTAAATAGTAGGGTAGTTTGCCTCTTGTAAATTTAGCATAAAAATCAGGATCACTAAAATTGAAAGTTCCGTAATTATATACGATATCTGTGCCTTTCTCTCGATCTAAAATACGTACTGCACTGTGTCCGTAAACCGAATACAACTCTTGTCCAACACCACAAGTTAAAATACTAATATGAAGGGAAGTTGAATCTTGAGCACGTGAGGTAAAGCCACTTAAACATGAAAAGGCAACAATTAAAAGTAGTCGTAATATTGGGGTGAGTTGCTTCAAATTAGTTTTTTTCTCCTTTGTTGAAACAGAATTATCGCGAGTAGTTTGGACTTTCTTTTGTGACAACCACATCATGAGCATGGCTTTCGCGCATACCAGCATTCGTAATTCGAACAAATTTAGCTTGTTGTAATGTTTTGATATCTTTTGAACCACAATAACCCATTCCTGCACGAAGTCCACCTATAAATTGATGTACGACTTCGGTTAATGTGCCTTTATATGGAACACGTCCTACAATACCTTCGGGAACTAATTTTTTAATATCATCTTCTACATCTTGAAAGTAGCGATCTTTAGAGCCTTCTTGCATAGCTTCAATGCTTCCCATACCACGATATGACTTAAATTTTCGACCTTCAAAAATGATAGTTTCTCCAGGGCTTTCTTCTACACCTGCAAACACAGATCCTGCCATTACTGTAGATGCGCCTGCTGCGATAGCTTTGACCATATCGCCTGTATACCGAATACCACCATCTGCAATAACAGGAATGCCTGATTTTTTTAGGGCTTCGCAAGCTTCCATTACAGCAGTCAATTGAGGTGATCCAGCACCCGTTACGATACGCGTCGTGCAAATAGATCCTGGCCCAACACCAACTTTAACAGCATCTGCACCAGCGGCAGCAAGGGCTTTTGCGCCTTCGCCTGTGGCAACATTACCTGCAATGATGGGAAGATTTTTATATGCTTTTTTAATTTTTTTGACTGTTTCTATCACACCTTTTGAATGTCCATGGGCGCTATCGAGTGTGATAACATCCACTCCTGAATGTAAAATCGCTTCAACTCTATTGAGTACATCGGCTGTGATACCAACTGCAGCGCCAACTAATAAGCGACCCATAGAATCCTTGCTAGCATGTGGATGGCTTTTGTATTGAAGTATATCGCGGTAAGTAATTAGCCCAATCAGTTTTTTGTTTTTGTCTACAATTGGTAGTTTTTCAATTTTATATTCTTGCAATATTTTTTCAGCTTTGAATAAATCCGTGCCATGTTGTGCTGTTACCAATTTTTCTTTGGTCATAACATCACTGACTTTCATGGTCATATTTTTTTCAAATCGAAGATCTCTATTGGTCAAAATCCCAACAAGTTTATGGTTTTTGTCTACAATAGGAATACCTCCTATTTTATTTTCGCGCATGATTCTCAATGCATCTCCAATCGTAGCATCTGGGTGTAAAGTTACTGGATCTACAATAAGACCACTTTCACTGCGTTTGACTTTGCGTATTTGTTCGGCCTGTTTTTCAATACTCATGTTTTTGTGCAAAATACCTACACCGCCTTCTCGAGCTAATGCAATAGCCAATTGAGCTTCGGTAACCGTATCCATGGCAGCAGAGACCAATGGGATGTTAATTTTGATTTGTTTGGTCAATTGAGTTTCGGTAGAAACTTCGCGTGGAAGAACCTCAGAATAAGCAGGTACCAGCAATACATCATCGAAGGTTAAGCCTTCTTTTATTATTTTAGAGTTTGTAGCCATGTGCAAATGTAAAATAAAAAATGCGAATTGAGAAAAAGGGTATAGAATCAATGTTAAAAATGATTTTCAATTTTTAATTATCAGAGAATTGGAATTCTGTTATTTTATCCAAAATCTAAGAATAACCGAATCAGCATGCTCAGTTTAAAGAGGGAATAAATAAATAATGTTTAGCCTAATTGACATCAGACAAAAAAAACTATAAAAAGTTTGCAAATTGAAAAATCCTCGAAGATTTCGAGGATTTTTAGTGGAGCCGAGGGGAGTCGAACCCCTGTCCAAACATATTCGTCAAAAGCTTTCTACATGCTTATTTTTGCATTGTTTTTTGTGATTATACCGGAGCAAAACAAACCAATATAACCCTTAGCTGGATAGATCTTATGTAAGATGCACAGCCTAGTCTTACAGCAATTTATATTCTCTGGTGAAGGCGGTTCAACGTAGGTTATAAATCTACCCGAAATGAACGACCTGTAAATGGGTGCCTAAAATTAAGCAGCCATTGCGAATTGTGTATCGCCGTTTGAGTTTTGAATATTCAGATTAACGTGCTAATTATCCAACGCACGACATGCTTACACTCTCAAAGACCTACGCTGTCAAAACCGGGCGGCCCCGTTTTTTGTTTCAAATATTCAAATCTCTTCACTCATCTAGTTTGTTGTACTTGAATATCGAAATGCAAATTTACAACTTTTACATGTATTTTCGCTCAATGGAATTTCGAATTGCACCAATGATTTTGGTTTTATTTAATTTATTCTTTATAACCCTAGCTAATCCTACGTTTAACGAATGGATTCCGCTCAAAGAGTTGGCTAGTTTCTCAAAAGTTTTGATTCCTTTCGGTCTAGTATTTGTTCTTTCGTTTGGTACTTTTATACGACATACATATTACAGCAAACAATTCAAATTCACTTATTACGGTCTTCAATTGCTCAATTTAGCAATGCTTGTGTTTTATATTTATGCTATAAAACAACAACATTTATAATTACAATTTGTATTAGTTTGTAATAGCCAATAATTTGATGGCTTCATCTGCAGCAATTTTGCTAGCTTCTTTTTTATTTCCAGCCGAAGAGGTGGCTATGATCTCATCTTCTAGTTTAACTCCAATGGTAAATTTTTTTCGTCCTCTTTCCAGTTTTTCTTCAAGGACAATAAAATCTATTTTTTTACCTTGTTTGCTTGCCCAGCCTATCAATTTATTTTTGGTATTGACTTCTAAATTTTCAAGCAATTCAATATCTACAAACGGTATCATGATGCGCTTACGCACGAAAGTACGAGTGATTGAATATCCTTTATCAATATAAATTGCTCCTATCAGTGCTTCTAATGCATTGCCAAAAATGAGTGAATCGCGTAGATGATAGTCTTGCTCGTTGAATTTCATCAGAGATTTTAATCCAATTTTTAAAGCAATTTGATTCAATGTTTTTCGATTGACTATTTTTGATCGCATATCGGTCAGATAGCCTTCAGGTTTAGTCGGGTATTTGACAAATAAATGTTCACCTATAATAGCACCAAGTATAGCATCACCTAAAAATTCTAAACGTTCATTATTTTCTGTGGCATTGTTGTTGTTGGACCTGTGGCATAATGCTAATTCATATAAAGCCAAGTTTGAAGGTGTAAAACCCAACATGGTTTGCAACTCTTTGTAGAGAGTGCTTCCTTTGGTAAAAAATTGTACAATAAACTCTGGAACGAAACGCACTGTTTGAATTTTTATTAATTGCAATTTAGAACGACTTTTTCCAACGTTCTAATTTTTTAGCTAAAACTTCTAAAGGCATATTTCCACCATTGAGGAGTTGGGTATGAAATGAAGCTAAATTAAAAAGTTTACCTAGGTCTTTTTCGCATGATGAGCGAATACCTGAGATAGTGATTTGACCAATTTTATACGATAATGCTTGACCAGGTATAGCCATATAACGTTCTATTTCAGCTGTGGCTTCAGCTTCCGAAATGCGTTCATTTGTCATCATATATTGTATAGCTTCTTCTCTACTCATACCTTTAGTATGGATGGCTACATCTACCACCAATCGGATTGCACGATGCATAGCGTCGCTTAAATGCCCAAGATATTGGTATGGATTAGAGTATAAATGTAGATCCTTACCTAGTGTTTCAGTATACAATGCCCATCCTTCAGCATAAGCACTATATCCTAAAAATTTTCTAAACTGTGGTAAGGTTTTATTTTCTTGTTGTAATGAAATTTGATAATGATGTCCGGGTATTGCTTCATGCAAGAAAAGTGTTTCCATGCCGACAATATTGAATTTTTTAGGATCAAGGATTGGAACATAAAAAATGCCTGGTCGAGTACCATCTTCGCTTCCCGCATTGTATTCTGCACTTGCACTTGCTGCTCTATAGGCCTCTGTTTGTCTTATTTCAAAAGGGGTTTTAGGCGTAGTTTCAAATATTGTTTTTAAATGTGGTGCTGCTATTTTTTGTATGGACCAAAAGCTATCAAGAACGCCTTTGGCAGTGGTAAATGGATAAAATTGAGGGTCTTTGTTGATGTATTCAAAAAAAGCAGATAAATCGCCAGTAAATCCAACCTGATTTTTCACTTTTCCCATTTCGGATTTTAAATAGGCTACTTCTTTGAGTCCCAAATTATAAATACTATCTGGGGTTAGATTTGTTGTGGTGTATTGTTTAATTAGAAATTGATAATATGCACTGCCATTTGGCAAAGCTGATATGCCATGAGAGTTTCGGCATGCTGGAATGTAATCTTGTACCAAAAATCGCTTTAATTTGGCGTAAGCCGGTATGATACTTTTGCCTATTTCGTATTGATAGGCTTGTTTTACTTTATTTTGTTCATCTATAGAAAATGTCGATGGCATTTTATTGACACATTGATAAAAGATATTTTTAGTAGCGTCTGGCGTAATGACACTTTGTACTTGAGGGACTACTTTTATAGCCAATGCTTTAGGAATAGTAAATCCAGTTTGGATTCCATAGCGCATATTTGAAATGGCAGTGTCAATCCAAGCAGGAAATTTTTGCATGCGTGCCAAAAAATGGTCATAATCTTGTGGCGTTTTAAAAGGTTGATTACCATCGCCGCTGCCTAATTGAGGGAATTCAAGCATAAAACTCCAAAATTGATTGACTGGAGTCAAATGTGTGGGGAAGTTCAA
>JBILCF010000088.1:0-11017 GCA_044353325.1 Chitinophagaceae bacterium
ACATTCAAGATGCATGGACTGCTTATCGTATCGGTGAGAGTTTTGCAAAGCAACAAAACAGACTTCAAGCAATTGCATTTTTGACACAAAGTGTCACATTAAAACCACTGGCATTGGATTTTCAACAAAAACTCTGTAATGCCTTTATAGAGCAAAAAGATTGGGCAAAAGCCAAAAAAACTGCTCAATTTATCATCCAAGAAAACCCTAAATATGCACAAGCATACAGCAGTTTGGGCTATATAGCTATGCAGGAACAAAACAATCCGTTGGCTGCGCATTACTTGCAACTAGCTATCCAACTCAATCCCGACCATGTACAAACCTTGGTCAACATGGCTGTGGTATTGTATCAACAGCAAAAGTTTAGCCTCATCAAACCTTTGCTTCAACATGCGTTGAAGCTCGAACCCCAAAATACACAAGTCAGTGCCATGTTGCAGGATTTAAGTCAATAAAACTAATCAGTAGTATTTTTTACTAGTCAATGAATATATCATAACTAATGCATTTCTCAACTTGAACAAAATATCACTATATTTAAATACATTTGTTGTCAAAATACTGACACCATGAGTGTACACAAAGACAACAAAGAATTTAAGAAAATCACAACCCACGCACTTCAAGCCATGAAAGAACGTGCCGAAAAAATTTCGATGCTAACAGCATACGATTTTTCTATGGCTACCATATTTGACGACGCGGGTATCGATATATTACTTGTAGGCGATTCGGCTAGTAATGTCATGGCTGGACACGAAACAACCTTGCCCATTACATTAGACCAAATGATATACCATGCAGCATCGGTTATACGTGCTGTAAAGCGTAGTTTAGTCGTTGTAGATTTGCCATTTGGTTCCTACCAAGGCAATTCCAAAGAAGCGCTCAACAGTGCCATCCGCATCATGAAAGAAGCGGGTGCACATTCCATCAAAATGGAAGGCGGAGCCGAAATCATCGAATCTGTTAAGAGAATTATATCTGCAGGCGTTCCTGTAATGGGACATTTGGGACTTACACCACAAAGTATATACAAATTTGGAACCTATACCGTTCGCGCCAAAGAAGATGCCGAAGCCGAAGAATTAATTCAAAATGCACATTTGCTAGAAGAAGCAGGTTGCTTTGCCATCGTGCTCGAAAAGATACCTGCTACACTCGGCAAACGTGTAGCTGAAGAAATCAAAATACCAATCATAGGCATAGGAGCAGGTATGCATGTCGATGGACAAGTATTGGTCATGCATGACATGTTAGGCATCAACAAAGAATTTAGCCCACGTTTTTTGCGTCGATATCTCAACTTGTACGATCAAATATTTGATGCAACCAAGCAGTACATCACCGATGTCAAAAGCAACGACTTTCCGAACGAAAACGAACAATATTAATTCGATTTTTCAGCCCAATAGGCCTTGCCATAACTGACATAAACCTCTTCCCCAGCCCGAATATTTCTGGTCGCAACTATGCAGATTTGTTGTTGCTCGTTTAAAGCTATCACTGCATTGTTACGAACTTTGAGCATAGGACTACCTGCTGCATCATTGGCATATTTGGCAAAGCAATGTGTTTGCATACTGTCTAAAATTTGCCCATTGAGCAATTGAATAAAATACCCATCCTCATGGGCTTTCCTGCGCAGTTCTGCTTCCTCATCCGACAATAGTTCACCCTCAAAAACTGCAATTATTTCGCCAGCATAAATACGAATAGCCGTGTACAATCCCTTTCCTGCTTGAGGCAATGACGACTCGGCCACATACAAATAGTCAGCCTCCGCCATATCAATAGGTTCTAGCGAAGCCAATAGTTCATCCAAAGTCATTTTCATACATAGTGATTGTTTAACCTTCAAACAAGTATACAACTCAATTTTCAATTGAATTGAAAAGAATTTGGAGCCAAGCTGAAATACTTTATTAGACTACTTCGTGTTGTCCACTTCCGCACGGCGGAGTCGTTCCCACCACGGCTATACTTCATCGACACACGCTTTATTAACCTGATGAAATACAAATGCATTCAAAACTTATAAGTCTATATACAAAGAAGCCTTCGCTATATGCGAAGGCTTCTTTGATTTATAATCTTAAAACGAAGTATTAGTTATATGCACTACCTCAACAAGGTCACATTGCCTTTCTTTTCCATCAGTTGACCATTGGGGCATTTGCCACGGATAATCCATACATAGGTATCCATAGGTTGGGCTACGCCTTTAAATTTACCATCCCAGCGGTAACCTACATCGCGGGTTTCGAATACTAGCTGTCCCCAACGGTTGAATATGCGGAAATACTCCAAATCTAAGGATACATTTCTTGGGCCAAACAATCGTGTATAGTCATCGCTTTGCGCTGTGGGGCTAAATGCATTGGGCATATAGATGTCGGTACATTTTACACTTACGGTTACGCTATCGCGGTCTATGCAGTTGCCTGTTTCGTTGCGTACCATTACCCAATAGGTGGTAGTGACATGTGGTACTGCTTTGGGGTTTTGCATAAAATTGAAAAACAACCATTTGTCGGGAAACCATTCGAGTTTGCAACCCTCACCACATAGCATATCAGGACCTCCGAGTATAACGGCTTCGCCATCAAATATTTCGTAGTCGGGACCCGCATCGGCACGTAAGGCGGTTACCTTTACGGGGATGTTCATTTCGGTTTTGCAAGTAAGGTTGGCATTGGTTAATTCTACCACATAGGTCATGCTGGTATCGGGCCAAGCCATTACGCCATTGCCTGTAAGCGCACTGATATTGTAGTTGGGCGACCATACAACATTGATACCACCTAGTACAGATATACTAACGGTATCGCCCGTGCAAATACCATTTTTGTCGATGTCGTAGCTGGGTGTAAATGTGCTATCGTAGACTATGCTTGCTGTATCGGTATGGGTAAAGCAGCCCAAACTATCGGTAGCCGTTACATAATAGTTGATGTTAGAAGGTACTACCATGACAAAGCTATTGTTGCTACCACCTAGTATGCCTGTAGCGGGCGACCATTGGTAGCTGAGCGAGGTATTTTGACCAGTGGCATTGGCTTTGAGCATAAGGTCGTTTTTGAAGCAAACTGTAGTATCGGTAGCATTGAGTGTAAAGTCTTGTACTACTTTGACTGTAACTGTATCGTTGACTACACAGCTTAAACCTGTGCTATTGCCCGAAGCCACATACACACTCGTAGTGCTTGGTGTAGCCCACGGATTAGCACATTGTGTACAACTCAAACTACCCAGCGTACCGCTTAGCTGACTCCAAACAATATTGTTACCCAGCCCTGTAGCTTGAAGCTGAACGCTCTGACCTTCGCATATTGCAGTATCTGTTGCATTGAGTTGCATACCTCCACTGACATAGATGCGAAGTAAGTAATTGTGCTCTTGGATATAAGGTGTAAGACTGCAAGAGGAATCGTAAGCACGAACCAATACTTGATGCCAACCTGTATCGGCATTGCTTGGTGTCCATTGGAGTGTACCACGTACCGAATCACTGATATTGTTTTGATATGTGAGCGTAGAAGTTGGCATACTGATACTATGGTTGTCGCTGAGTATGAGGTAGGATTGATTGCTATTGGACTGAATGGTAAACGGTATACTCAATGCTTGATTTTTGCAGGCATAAAATACATAAGGCGAATCTAGATAACAATTGACTAAGTTAGCAGTATCTATTTTGAAAGTAGGTGTATTGTAATACATACTATCTGTAATATAAAAATCGACACGCCTATTGACCGACCCTACCCATACGCCTTGCCTATACTCATCGCATCGAAGGAGTAAGCGTGCAGTTTGGGGTGAAGATTTGGCTATGAAAGTAACATCGCCAGTTTGGGGATTGAGGTAGTAAGTACTATCTGTATCGAAAGGATTGAATACAGGATCATATTTAATACAGTTGGGCAATGTACCTGTTCCGGGTATACAAGAGTATTGACGAACTTTTCGCATTCCGGATGAAACTGAACTCAACGGCATATTGTAATACGGTGCAGAGAGGCATTCCTTTTGAGGCACAAAAGGCGCCCAATAACTTAAAGGTTTAATACCATGTACTGTATCAAAATAAACCATGTGTAAGCTACTCCAAACCAAAGAATCACCATCAGGATCTACAGCATTTTGTTTATAAACAATAGGAATATTTTTAGGATAATGTGCTACTGGATAAGACAAAAAGTAAGGACTTGAATTTGAAACATTAGTATTTATTTGAGTAATGCCTTGATTAATATAATTTAAACCTTGATATGCTGATAATTGATAATAATCAGCAGTATCAATATTTGTAGACATGTTAAAATCATAAAATGCAAGTGAATAATTACATAAATAGTTTAAAGCTGGCATTCTTGTTATTTGCCACATTCCACATTTATTAGGTAAATCTATAATATTAGTGAACCAATAATCTTTGAGAACTTCAAAAGTATCTTGATAACCTGGATGTATCCAATTGGGGTTATTTCCATTTAAATAAATAAAATTTGATGCGCCTGAACCACAAACTTTAAAAATACGTTTATTATTTGAATCTAAAGTAAATGGATTTAAATCTAACCTCAAATTTACAGCAACAAAAGAAAGGTTTAGTAATTGATTATTGGAATTACATGTGTCATGTAAACTTAAAACTACATTTGATGTAAAATCGTACAATAATCCATTGCAGCTCCAACAAGGTTTGGTAATTCTAAAATAAATTTGATAAGTAGAGTCCGAAATATCACCCCTTTTTTTGAAGATAATTTCGCCCCCCCCTAAAGATTGATAAGTTAATGGTGGAGGTAATAATTGTGCATTTGCACTCTTACTTAAAATAATTATTAAAAAACTAAAAACAATTAATACCCTTACCATAATAAAATATTATTTAATAAATTTAAAAACTTCATTTGATTTTTCATCAGAAACTCTAATGATATACATTCCTTTTGCCAATGATGAAATGTCAATTGAAACGCTTCCATTTAGTGAACCTTTTTGAATTAAAGCGCCTTGACTGTTGTATAGTTTATACATTTTTTGATCATTATATTCTCCAAAATACTTCAATTGATTTTCATTGTTCCCAAATTTAAATAAATTTTCTGTAGATTTTATTGTTTTAAAAGGAATTTGTGTCATACAATCATTACTTGTTGGTGTCGCCCAATTGGGAAATGCGACATTTATGGGATTTTCAAATAAATTATCTTGATTATCATTTATAAAAGGAGTGATAGTGAATATTGGAATTAGCAATGGTGATGCTGACTGATTATACGAATTGCATGTATTGGTGCTTACATTCATTGTCATATTTAAACAAAGAAAGTCTCCTGTATTGCCAGCAGGATCGTACGTGATACCCCCTAATGAATACATATTGTTTGTAATGGTATATTGGTGCGATGTATGATTAGGATACCAAGGGCTACTATAACTATGTGCATTGTAATACGGTATCGGTATATTACCACCAATTATACGAGGATATAAATCGATAGAAAGATTTTGGAAACCAGGAAGAGTCCAATTTAGTAGAGCCGAGTTGGTAAAATCTACACTCATTACATGTGGTATTTTTAAAGTCGTTGTCCATGGACCAGGTGAGTTTTCATAGATTGCAGCCGTAATTACGCTACTATTTTGGACTGGAGCTGAAATTCGACCTACTTTTAAAAATCCATTTAAATCTGTAAAAGGCATTCTATAAGCACCAATATTTGTTGAACCACCCCATGTATCCGAATAGCTATCCACATTTATACTCCCAGTTATATTGGTTAATTTATCAAAAACATATAAGCCTTCGTTGGTTGTATTATCAAATGTAATTGTGCCTGCTATATGAACTTCTTGCGTATTATTATCATAGAATAAATCTCCAACTGCCCATGTACCATAATCATTGGGATTATCTTCAATAGCCTTAAATGATGTAGTTGTAAGTGCATTATCAGTTCGCAAATAAAACATGGAAGAAGGAATATTAGCTCCAAAATCTCTGGTTGTGCCAGCTATCATAAATCCGGGAAATGGATTATTTTGATTACCTATTTCAACAATTCGACTTGGGTAAGTATATTTAGTACCATTATTAGCTGCAATTGGTATATAATATTCTCTCCAATCTACAACTTGAGGTGTTAAAGCATCTAGTTTTAATATAAATAACATTCTATCAGCAGGGTTTATACCAGAAGGGTCAGGATCTGTACTACTATTTAATACAACACCCGTCATTGCAAAATCTACCCCATTTTCGTAAAGCACAGGGCAAACATCAGTTACAAATGTAGATTGTTCGTTAATAGCTGGCGGTGGTGTAGTAAAAGGGAATGTAGATTGAATATCAATTTGTTGGGTTGTTATATAGTTCAAATCTTGATCTAACAACATATACCATGTTGAATGGATATTATTGTTCGAGTAGCTTCTTACTACGCCAGTTACTATATACTGTTGTATATTGGCATTATAAGCTGCAGCATTTGGTATAAAATTCTGATTACCAGGCAGTTCGTAGGTTCTAGTGCTCACTACAGCGCCATTATTGTCAGTCAAAGTCACTTGAAGTCTATTGTAATTATTGTCTTCTAATGGTTGAAATATAATATTGCCATCAAAAGGGTTGTTAGTAGTAGACCAAAACTTTTCCATTACAACAGCATCAGTATAAACAAATTGCTTTGTTGGATCGTGATAATAAAGCTGACTAAAATCTTGTGCTTTCAGCTGATTATTTGCAAATAAACATATTGCAAAAAATAAAAATAGTGGGGTGATTTTTGCTTGACCCATAGCATTTGTTGAAAATAAATTTTTCATGGTTTTTGTTTTTTATTGTTTTAAAAAATGATTTGTAAAATTGAAGTTAAAATTATTTCAATATACGAGCAACTGCCTTAACATAAAATAGTTAATAAAATGCGATTAATAACATTAAGTTCATGTTAAACAGAATATTTTCTTAATATCCGCGAGGTGATATTAAATAAATTCTTAAAAAAAAGTAAAATAATATCTAAAAAAGAATCTATATATTTATTCTAATTTATTCATTATCAACACCTTAATTGAAGTTTTACAGTACAATGAAAAGGAGTAATTTTAAAAATGAAATTGATCGAAAAACGTCACTTTTTATTACAACATTAATTTCCCTTTAAAAATTGATCAATTTTGATCAATTATAAACCATATTTTGAGCCTAAATCTAGAAGTTAGAGAAAATACAATTGTTTCACTCTCGTTTGAATATCTTCTAACCCAATGGTTTGTATCCCACAAACCATTTAATAAAGCCAAATACTCGTCGTCTTCTATTTTTTCACATATTTTAATTAATAATATCTTATTAATTGTGCCTTTTAGGCAAAATATTTTAGTTTTTAGGCATATCATTTTAGTTTTTAGGCAAAATTGTTTAGTATATAAGCATACTATTTTAGTAAATATGCAAAATGTTTTAGTATTTAAGCATATTATTTTAGTTTTTAAGCAATATATTTTAGTTTTTAGGCAAAATTATTTAGTCTTTAGGCATACTATTTTAGTAAATAAGCATAATATTTTAGTATTTTAGCAAAATATTTTAATGTTTAGGCATGCTATTTTAGTAAATAAGCATATTTTTGGACAAACAAGTTACTATTATGCCCTACAATAATCTTGAAGCCAGCCTAAGCCAAGCCGAACAAGCCGATTTGATACAACGTATTGAAGATATGCGCTCTCTGCTCCCGTTTTTAATCAACCTCACACCCAAGGAGAAAAACCGTGGCAAATACGGACAACACAATTATGCTTTTTTGCATGCGGCTTTCGATTATGCACAGCAAAGGCCTGAGTTGTTGCCACCGAGTTTTTCGCTTACAGGTTGGCAAGCCGACATAGAATTGTACGACAGACTAATGCCAATAGCACAGCAAGTGGCTATGTTGCAAGAGGCTTTGAACGATACTATGTTTGCCCTGCGTACAGAAGCGCAAAAGTCAGCGTTGGACTTTCTCAAATTTGCTCAAGTAGCAGCCACTAGCAATCAGCCCGGCACTACAGGTATGGTAGAAAATCTAAAAAGTAAATTGAGTAAACCTTACAAACCTCGCACACCTAAAGTGTCCCCTTCGATAGACAATGCCGAGGAACAATAAATATCGCAGTTTCGACTAAAAATAAAGTGCATAAACTCAGATTCAGCCCCGAAGAAAAAGGGGCTGAAACGATAAAGAAGTTGTAAGCCAATTGTTTGCAACAATTGACAACATCTTCTATATCGGAGTAACCCTAACTAACACGCTAGTATTTTCGTTCCTCAAATCCTATCGCGTAATTTAGGGTAAAAAAAAGCCCCTCCGAAGAGGGGCCGACGTTACAAATATGCCTATAAATGAAACACGTCAAGAAAACAAAAATTAAATAATTAAGGAGTTGGTGGTTTAGGTGTAACCACTGGAGTTGCTTTTTCGTAAAAAGTACCAAGGTCTTGCGCTATGGCAGTCATACCAGGTGTGTTGGTTGTAGCCATTACTTTTACTATGTTGTAAAAGTTGTCTGCAAAATCTTTAGCTTCTGTACCTGCTGCCATCATGGTATCGTCTACGGATTCAACCAATGAAGTAAGCTGTTGCAAAATAGGACGTAAGGCATTGGCAAGGTCCAAATCCTTTTTACCTTCTGCTACAGATATTGCAGGCGGTATAATGCTTGCATTGTTGGTTGCATGTTCTACAGCTTTGGTAACATAAACAAAACCATCGTCGCCCATCTTGCTGAAGGTTTGGCGCTCATCAGGAGTAAGGTTGATGAGAAACGGTAAATTGGTTTTGATGGTAGCTATGGCAGTGGCGATAGCTGTTGCTTGTGTCGGCGTTATTGCAGCCGATAAATTTGAGTAGGGCATTTTTATAAGTTTTTAAATGAGCTTCGAAAGTATAAAATCCCTTAATTGAGATATAAATCAACCCTGTTAAAAAAAAGCCAAAAAAAGTGAGTGTTTGCAAGGGTTTGCGCTAATTTATTGAAATACAAATAGTTAGAAATATGAGGACACTTTCAGCTACCTCTCTCAATTTACAAAACTATCAAGCAGTAGGACTTGATTGTACTATTGAGATTTATGATATGGGATAGTAGTGTTTGGAATAATTTTTAAATGTATAGCCCTCACAGTAATGTGGGGGCTTTGTTATTGTGAGTGGTGGTTGGTATCGAAGGATAGGCTTTGAAGCATTGGCGCACCAACAAATATCTTGTATATTTGTTTTGTGAATATTAATTTAACACATGGTGGGTTGTTAGTAAGAAAGTTAAAGGTGGTAGAATCAAATAATATCAATAAAATAAATATGAAAAACATTATAAGATTCTTACTTTTTGCATTTTTATTTATAGCATCAAAAGTATATGCCATTGATAATATTAATATAGGCAAAGAATACTACTTCTATTTTAATAAAGGTGAAATTAGCTACTACATCAACAAAGATATAGACAGTTCTATTTACTACATCCATAAAGCTTTTTCCATAAATAAACCATTTTATCAAGATTATTATCGATATGCTCAAATATGGAATTTTGAAAAGAATTATGATAGTGTGTATGTATATTTAATCAAAAGCATTGAAATAGGTTGCCCCGAGTTGTTATATAAAAACATACTATACGAAGAACCATTTAGTATAACTAAACAAGCAAATACAATAAAAGCCAATCTCGATTTTCACCGTTCCAAGTTTTTACTAGATTACAATTTTAAATTTGTTCGATTTATTAATAACATGCTTGGTAAGGATCAAGTAATTAGAATAAATCGAAGGAAGCTAACAAACGATATAGAAAAAGAATGTTATGATAAATTTGCAAAACAAATAGATGAATCAAATAAAAATGAATTTATCAATTATTTTAGAACTCATGATTTTCCGGATTTAAGGAAGGTTGATTACTCTACAGTTAATATACTATCTGTTTTTCTTAATCATTATGTCACCAAAGATACAAATTTGGTATTTACAGATTCACTTTTTTTAATATTTAAAGATCAGTTTGATAAAGGAAATATGCAACCTCATGTAATAGTCACTCCAATTGATTACAGCTACATGCATTTTAAAAAACAAATTTTTGGAACCTATTCGAGTAGTTTGATAGAAAACTCTAAAAAAGTTGATAGCCTAAACCTTGAGTTTGGCTCTATGAATATTTTCTATAGAAATAGAATAGAAAGAATTACTGTTAAAAAAGAAAGCAATTGATTTATATGATCACTATTCCGTCATTGTTGGTATAGAAGTACAGGCTTTGAAGCGTTGGCGTAACAACAATTATCTTGTATATTTGTTTAGTGAAAATTAATTTAATACATAGTGGGTTGTTGGGTAGGAAAAATAGTAAGGGCGGTATGTGTTGTCCACTTTAGCTAATCCGATTTAAATATGAAAAAATGGATGGTAGTTTTTGTAATTCTTTTAGTTGTTTTATTGACATTAAATTATTTCTTTGGTATCCTAACTAGATATAACATTTTAATGGCCTACATTGATAAAAAAAATAACATAATCAGATTAATAGAAAAATACCCAACACCAGCTTTAAAAGAAAGGGAAATCATCGCGAATAAGTTAGGTTTTCAATACGTCCCAACAAAGGACTCTGTTATCTCTATTTCTCGTATTAGAGGAATAGATGGGTATAATCTATCAATGGGGCGTGAAATAAAAAAAATACATGGAATGAATTTTTTAAGAATTTGGCTTGGCAGAAGTGATTCGCTGTTTAGAGAAAACAGCTATGAAAAGATGAAAGCTGCAGTTTTGGAAATACCCGAAGTAAAAGAATACGCAAAGTATTTAGACTCCATTTCAAACGGCAAAGAAAAGCCCTATGTCATAGTTTTTGTCGACGTGGTTGAAGATAATGCACATGTCGGCAGATTAAATAAAAACGGTTCAATAAGTATCCATTACAACTACACAATCGATCCATATTCCTTAAAATCCAC